>JACCRH010000504.1 GCA_013813675.1 Gemmatimonadales bacterium | reverse complement strand
TCGCTCAGGATGACAATTCTCGCTCAGGATGACAATTCTCGCTCAGGATGACAATTCTCGCTCAGGATGACAATTCTCGCTCAGGATGACAATTCGTGGATGGGATCTCCTCACCGTCCGCCGCCGAGTCTATTCCCCCCGCAGCACCTCCAGCGGCGTCCGCCGGATCACTTCCCGGCTGTTGAGCAGCCCTACCACGACGGTCAGCGCCACGACTCCGGCGACCAGCGTCGCCAGCGGGCCCGGCTGGGGAGAGAACCGTCCCTCGAACACCCACCGTGCCAGGGCCCATCCCGCGGCCGCGGAGAGCACCGCGGCGACCATCGCCGCCATCGCGCCGAGGACGAAGTACTCCGCGAGCACGATCCGGAAGAGCTGCGATCGCGTGGCGCCGAGGGTTCGGAGCAGGGCGCCCTCGCGGATGCGCTGGAAGCGGCTGGTGGCGAGGGCGCCGATCAGAACCAGGGTGCCTGTGGCCAGAGTGAACCCCGCCATGAACCGGATCGCCAGCACGACCCGATCCACCAGCCGTTCGAGCGCCTCCTGCACCACCGAGAGATCGAGCGTGGTGACGTTGGGGAGCCGTTCCGCCAGCCGCCGCTGGAATGCCCCGCGCGCGGCCGGCTGTTCGATGCGCGTGAGGGTCACTACGGTGTGCGGTGCCCCGTCCAGCGCGCCGGGCTCGAACACCACGAAGAAGTTGGGCTCGAACCGGGCCCAGTCCACCTCGCGGAGGCTGGCCACCCGGGAGGGGATCCGAACCCCCTGCACATCCCATACGACTTCATCACCCACGGCCACTTCGAGCTCCTCGGCCAGCCCGGTCTCGACCGAGATACCGGGGAGCTCGCTACCCACGCCGCCCGGCGCGCCGGCGGTCGTCGCGGCTTTCCACCATGCGCCCGCGGTCAGCCGCTCGGACGCCACCAGCGTGTCGCGGTACGTGGATCGATACTCCCGGCGGAACGCCCACGAGCCCCCGCCCGCGCCCGAAGCGGACGTATCCGACAGAATGCCCCGTACCGGCCGCCCCTTCACGGATGCGATGCGCATGGGGACGATGGGAACCGGTGCCGCGGAGGAGAGCCGCGCGTCGCGCAACTCGCGCTGCACCGCGGAGACCTGATCCGGCTGGATGTCGAACAGGACCAGGTTGGGCCGGGCCGGCCCTCCGGTGAGCCGGAGCTGTTGGAGCAGGTTGAGCTGCACCACCAGAAGCGTTCCCAGGAGAAAAGCGCCGAACCCGATCGCCAGCACCACCGTCACCGTCTGGTTCGACGGGCGGTGCAGGTTGGAGAGCCCCTGGCGCCACAGGTAGGGCCATCCTGAGGGAAGCCAGCGCCTGGCCGCGTGGACCAGCGCCCATGAGGCTACCCAGAGCACCAGCAGCGCCACCGCCACGCCAGCCGCGAACACGGCCCCCTGCCGCAGGCTTCCCACCTGAATCGCCGCAAGGGCGACCGTGCTCGCCGCGAGCGCGGCGGACACCGCCCAGCGCCAGCGATCTCGGGGACGCGGCTCCGACTCGTAGTCCCGGCGCAGCGCCGCGAGCGGGGGCACCCGGCGGACCGACAGGAGGGGGAAGAGGGCGAACACCAGGGCCACCCAGAGTCCCATTCCTACGCCCAGCGCGATCGCGGACCAGGAGATCCCGGTCTCCACGTCCACCGGCAGCAGGTCGGCCAGCAGGCCGGGCAGCGCCTGTTGGAACCCCACGCCAATGGCCGCGCCCACCACGCCTCCTGCGAGCGCCATCCCCGCCGCTTCCACCGCGTAGACCGCGAGCACCCGTCTCCCGCTGGCCCCCAGGCAGCGCAGCAGCGCGATCGTCTCCATGCGCTGTCGGATGAAGACCACCACCGCGCTGGCCACGCCGATCCCTCCCAGGAGCAGCGCGATGAGGGCCACCAGCCCCAGATACCCGGTGAGCTGCGATAGCGTTTCGTTGAGTCGCTCGCGGTCGTCGGCCACGGTGCGGAGGCGCACCCGCTCGCCTCGGAGCCGCGTCTGCTGCGCCCTCGCGATCGCGTCCGGGGAGACGCCGGCGGGGAGCCGGAGGTAGGCCTCGTACTCCGCGCGGGCACCGAAGCCGAGCAGCTGGGTTTCCCCCAGGAATCGCGCCGGAATGAACACCCGCGGCCCGAACGCTGCGCGCAGCCCGACATTACCGGGGGCGCTGGCGACCGTGCCGCTGATGACGAAGCGCGCCTCGCCCAGGGCGAGGGTGTCGCCCACCCGGGCACGAAGCGCCGCCAGCAGGGAGGGATCCACCACCACGTGGCGGGCGCTCTGCATCTCAGACCACGCCGCACTCGGCTGGGTGCGGATCCGGCCGTAGAACGGGTAGCCGCCGCGGATCGCCGCCACCTGCACCAGGCGGGTGCCGTCGGTGCGGGGCACGTAGGCCATGGCGGAGAAGTTGGTGACCCTCGCCGCCTCCGCCCCGGCCCCGACCAGTGTATCGATCAACCGCTCGGCACTGGGGGGAAGCGGCTGGCGACTCTCCAGCGACAGGTCGGCGCCGAGCAGCGCCTGGGCCTGCTGCCGGACCGAGTCACGCAGATTGGCGGTGAAGGAATTGATCGCCACCAGCGCGGCGACTCCCACCGCCACCGACGTGGTGAGCAGCAACAGGCGGCGAGGCGAGCCGCGCACCTCGCGCGCCGCCATGCGGAGCACGAACCCCAGCGACTTCACGCGGCGGTGTCGTCCACGATTCGTCCGTCGGCCAGCCGGATGGTGCGCCGGGCGCGGGCCGCGAGATCCAAGTCGTGGGTGACCAGGACCAGCGTGGTCCCGGCGTCGCGGTTGAGCTCCACCATGAGGTCGATGATGCCGGCCCCGGTGCGGGCGTCGAGGTTGCCGGTGGGCTCGTCCGCAAAGAGGACCTTGGGCCGGGTGCTGAACGCGCGTGCCAGCGCGACCCGCTGCTGCTCCCCGCCCGAGAGCTGGGCCGGATAGTGGTGTCCCCGATCGCCTAGGCCCAGCCGAGCCAGCAGCCCGGCGGCTCGGTCGCCGGCCTCCTCCCCCCGCAACTCGAGCGGCACCTGGACGTTCTCCCGTGCGGTCAGCGTGGGGATGAGCTGGAACGACTGGAACACGAAGCCGATCTTCGCGCCGCGCACCCGGGCGCGGGCGTCCTCGTCGAGCGCGCCTAGCTCCTGCCCGTCGAGATGGACGGTGCCCCCAGTGGGACGGTCGAGGCCGGCCAGCAGCCCGAGCAGCGTCGTCTTGCCGCTTCCGGAGGGCCCGACGATGGCCGCGAAGCCGCCCGGCTCCACCGCGAAGGTGATATCGTTCAACACCGTGAGCTCACGCCCACCGGAGTGATAGGTCTTGGTCAGCGAGACGCATCGGAGCATGGTCTGAATGATATCCAGGTACGGATGGCGGAGTCCGTTGGTTGCGATGGCGCTCGCCGGATGCGGCGCGGAGGCGCGTGCGCCGGCGGCCGAGGAGGCGCCGCCGGCACCGGTCGGCGGCGATCGGGGACGGATCGTGTTCCTCGGCACCAGCCTCACCGCGGGCTTCGGTCTGGATCCGGCCCAGGCTTTTCCGGCGCTGATCCAGCGGAAGCTCGACGCCGAAGGGCTGCGATTCGAGGCGGTGAACGCAGGGGTGAGCGGGGAGACGTCTGCCGGCGCGCGCCGGAGGATCGAGTGGGTACTCCAGCAGCCGGCGACGGTGCTGGTGGTGGAGACGGGCGCGAACGACGGGCTCCGAGGCCTCGAGGTGGACTCGCTCCACTCCAACCTTCAGGCGATCGTGGACCAGGCCCGCCGGCAATCGCCGAAGCCCGCCATCCTGCTGGTGGGTATGCGGGCCCCGCCCAACCTCGGCTCCGACTATTCGCGGCGATTCCAGCGGGTCTACCGCGACCTGGCCGAGCAGAACGAGTTGCCGCTGGTTCCCTTTCTGCTCGAGGGAGTGGCCGGGCGGTCGGCGCTGAACCAGTCGGACATGATCCATCCCACCGCCGAGGGACAGGCGCGCATCGCGGAGACGGTGTGGGAGGTGCTCGAGCCGCTGCTCAAGAGCGGTCCTTCGGCTCGATCGCCTCCATGACCTCCGCGAGGGCCGTCACGGCCGCGTCGATCTCGTCCGCCGTGTTGTAGTAGTGGGGGGAGACTCGCAGCGCCGAGACCGCCCCCTTGTCGTCCATGTCGATGACCGCGTCGTCGCGGGCGGGCGAGCTGGTGTTGATGCCTCTGGCCCGGAGCGCCAGCTTGACCGCTTCCGCCGGCCGGCCGCCCAGCTCCGCGGTGGCGATGGCACACAGCACAGGTCCGCGGTCGAGCACCCGCACACCGTCGATCGCCGCCAGGCGTTCACGCGCGTAACGCGCCAGCGTCCAACTCCGCTGGTGCGCTACCTCGATATCCACCGCCAGGGCGTACTCCGCCGCGGCACCAGTCCCCAATACCAGCGCGAAGGCGATCTCCCAGCTCTCGAATCGCCGGGCGTCCGGGGCGAGCGCGAAATCGTCAGGGTCGCTCCAGGTGGCGCCGTGCATATCGACCGTGAGCGGATAGGCGCCGGCGTCGAGGGCGCGGTCGGAGACGTAGAGAAACCCCACGCCGCGCGGCCCGCGGAGGAACTTTCGCGAAGCCCCGGCGAGATAGTCGCAATGCAGCCGGCGCACATCCACCGGCATCTGCCCTACCGCCTGGCAGGCGTCGAGGATGTAGGGCACGCCCGCGTCCCGGCAGATCTCGCCGACCGTCTCGGCCGGCTGCACCAGGCCCGAGTTGGTGGGTACCCAGGTGAGCGCGAGAATGGCGGGCCGCCGCCGAGCCATCAGCTCGCGCACCGCTTGGGGATCGATCCCGCCCTCCGAGGCGTCGGGCGCGCGAACGATCTCGACGCCGCGCCGCCGCGCGAGCGCCAGATACATGATCTGGTTGGAGGCGTAGTCGGCCCGACTGGTGAGGATCTGATCGCCAGGGCCGAGGTCGAAGGCGGCGAAGGCCTGGGCAAAGGCGACGGTGGAGTTCTGCTGCATGGCCAGGTTCCGCGGCTCCGCTCCGAGGAGCCGCGCCAGCGCGGCGTAGGCATCGCGAAGGGCCTCGTCGCTCGCCTCGGCCGCCTCGTATCCGCCGATCTCGCTCTCGAGCGCCAGATACTCGGCGACGCTCTGGCGCACCGGAAGCGGCATGAGTGCCGCCCCTGCGTTGTTGAGGTGGTTCAGGCGCTCGCAGCCGGGCGTGTCGGCGCGCCAACCGGCGAGTGCCGGGGGATCGGGGGGACGGCTCATCGGAGTGCGCTCTCGATCTCGTCCATCCCGCGACGCCATTTCCGCTCCAGGAGCTGACGGGCGCCCGCCCGGTCTCCCTTTCGCAGTGCGTCCGCGATCTTCGAGTGCTGTAGGCTGGAAAGGCTCACGCGCCCGCCTTGCTCGAGGTAGTGGTGCAGGTAGCGTCGAATGCTCCGGCGCAAAGTACTTACGAGGTCTACCAGCCGGCGGTTGGGACAGTCCTCCAGCAGCACACGGTGAAAGTCGTCGTCGATCTCGATGCAACCGGCCAGGTCGCCGCGGGTCTGCTCCAGCCGCCGGACGATGTCGGTCAGGCGATCGAGGCGTCCCGGACCGGGCTCAGGGGGGGACTGGTCGAGGGCCAGAGGTTCGAGGGCGGCCAGGATCGTCCCGATCTCGCGCAACTCGGCCGGATCGAGTGGGGCCAGGCGGAACCCTTTGCCGTTGGCGGCTAAAAGAAAGCCCTCGCGGGCGAGCCGAAGCAGCGCCTCCCGAACCGGCGTCCGGCTAACGCCGAGCTCAGCGGCGATTGCCACATCGCGGAGCCTGGAGCCGGCGGGGATGGACCCACGGTGAATCCGTTGTAGGATCTGCACATAGACTTGTTCACCAAGGGGGTTTCTGGCGATGGCTGACGGCATATTGAATCCAGAGTTCAGAATGTTGAATACAGTATTCTGAAAGTCGTTGCCATGCAAGAGGCGGCCAGTGCAGCATTGCCGCCCTGTTCCGCTATTCGATCATGTCGACTAAGCGACGCGAGCCGCTGGCTCAGGGGCCGACCGGAATCGACACCGAGCCGAATCTGACCCCGGGCCGGTCGGCGTAGCGCAGGTCCAGGAAGTGAACCACGAAGGCGTCGTTACCCGCTGGCTCGATCTCGACGGCGGGGAACCGGGCCCATCCGAGGAATCGGCGCCCGAGGGTGGTCGCGGCGGCCGACCGGGCGGCCGGGTGGTCCATCCGCCCCTTGGAGAACACCCGTACCGATGCCGGGTCCACCCGACGGTCGGACAGCCAGTGAAACCCCGCGGTGCGATAGACCTCTCCCTGCTCCGCCACGACGCTCCGCCTGAATGGATTCACCGGCAGCGGCGAGACCATCAGCCGGCTGACCGGCTCACCCGAGATCGCGGCGATCTCGGCGCCGGCCACCCGCCGGGCCGCGAGCGCGGACATGCCCATCGCGGCGACATAGGCGAACGAGGCCCAGAGGGCGATCCGCGCCGCCGCCGGACCGCCGCGCCCGAGCCGGCTCAGCAACACCCCGAGGCCCAGCGCGGTCCAGAGCCAGGGATCCACGATGAAGAGCGTATCGCCGTAGAACCACCGGCCGTCGAACGGCATCAGCCACCGCATGCCGTAGGTGTTGAATGTGTCGAGGATCGGGTGCGAGAGGATGGCCAACGAGGATAGGAGCAGCAACTGGCCTGGCACCGGGCCGGCCGCCGGCAGCGAGACGCGCCGCGCGCGCCGCATTACTCGATCGAGCAGGAGCATGACGCCGGTGAGCAGGAACGGCCACAGCACCAGCGCCAGGATGCCGTGGGTCCAGCCGCGGCGGAAGGCGAGGTCCGCGGCCGGTCCCCAGAAGTACGCCAGCACGTCAACGTCGGGAAGATTGGCCCCGATCAGCAGAGTCGCGGTGCCCAAGCTGGTCCGCCGGGCCAGTCCGCTCCGGGCGAGCCCGGCGCCGACCAGCGTGTGGCAGATCGGATCTATGCCAGCCTCGCGTCCAATTCGAACGGCACGTTGCCCTTGAGCGCCTGCGACACGGGGCACCCCTCCTTCGCCGCTTCCGCCGCCTTGGCGAACGCCGCCTGGTCGATGCCCGGCACCTCACCCCGCACCTCCAGCCGCATCCGGGTGATCTTGAAGCCGTCGCCCACCTTGTCGATGGTGGCGGACGCGGTCGTCGTGATCCGCGTCGGAGGCGTCCCGGCCTTCTCGAGGCCGCCGCTGAGCGCCATACTGAGACAGGAGGCGTGGGCCGCCGCGATCAGCTCCTCGGGATTGGTGCCCTTGGCGCCCTCGAAGCGGGTCGTAAAGGAATAGCTGCCCTGAATGACGCCCGACTTACCGTTGAACTGCCCGCGGCCGGCGCGAAGGCCGCCCTCCCACGTTGCCGTAGCGCTGCTGGTGGTCATCCCCATCTCCTTGTCACAGCCGATATAGAAAGCCGAGCGCCAGGCGGAACGGGCTGGTGTCGTCCACGAAGGTCCACCGGAACTCGATGAAGCCCTTGGTGCGCTGGGCCGGCGGCGCGGTGCTCAGACCGAAGAAGAGATTGTAGCCGGTTTCGGTGTCCGAGTCATCCGGGTGCACCAGCGCGATTCCGCCGCCGGCGTAGAGCCCGCCGCTCTCACCGAAGCGGATCGCCGCGTCGCCGTTGAGCTGCCAGCCCATGCCCTCGCCGCGGGGAAAGAAAAGATCGCCGCTGGGGCGGAGCTCCAGATTGCGGCCCACCGGGGCGGCAAGCTGCCCTCCGACGCTCCAGGCCTTGTTCCCGAAATCTCGCCCGACGCGGGGACCGGCCTGGAGCGGGCCGCTGAACCAGCCGGTACTCCGCCGTTGGGCCGCCATGTCGGCCGGGAACAGGAGCACCGCCACAAGCAGGAGAAACGGCCAGGCCCGCCTCACGAAGCGCCGAGCAGTTTCCCGTCTGCGTCGATGAGCATGATCTCCCCCAGATTCACCTCCCGGATGCCGGCCTCGATCTTGGAGCGGTCGCCGACCACGACCCAGACCAACCGGTCGGGATGGATCACCGTTTTGGCGGCGGCGCCGACCGATGCCACCGTCTG
>JACCRH010000485.1 GCA_013813675.1 Gemmatimonadales bacterium | reverse complement strand
CCGACAACGTGAACTACATGGCGGGCAACCTCACGGCCCAGGTCCGGAACATCGCGGACGTGACGACGGCCGAGGCCCGAGGCGAGCTGAACAAGAAGATCACGGTGGACGTCCAGGGCGAGATCCTGGAGCTCAAGAACACCGTGAACACCATGGTGGACCAGCTCATCTCGTTCGCGTCGGAAGTGACCCGGGTGGCCCGCGAAGTGGGTACCGAGGGCAAGCTGGGCGGCCAGGCCTACGTGAAGGGCGTAGGCGGCACCTGGAAGGACCTGACCGACAGCGTGAACTCGATGGCGAGCAACCTGACGACCCAGGTCCGTAACATCGCCGACGTGTCCACCGCGGTGGCGCGGGGCGAGCTCAACAAGAAGATCACGGTGGACGTGCAGGGCGAGATCCTGGAGCTCAAGAACACCGTGAACACCATGGTGGACCAGCTCAACTCCTTCGCCTCCGAGGTCACCCGGGTGGCCCGCGAGGTGGGCACCGAAGGCAAGCTGGGTGGCCAGGCGCAGGTGGTGGGCGTGGCCGGCGTGTGGAAGGACCTGACCGACAACGTGAACTGGATGGCGAGCAACCTGACGTCCCAGGTGCGCGGCATTGCCAAGGTGGTGACCGCGGTCGCCAACGGCGACCTCAAGCAGGAGCTCCGGGTCGAGGTGAAGGGCGAGATCGCCACCCTCGCCGACACCATCAACGGCATGACCAACACCCTGGCGACCTTCGCCGACCAGGTGACCAACGTGGCCCGCGAGGTGGGCGTCGAGGGCAAGCTGGGCGGCCAGGCCAGAGTGCCGGGCGCGGCGGGCATCTGGCGCGACCTCACCGCCAACGTGAATCAGCTCGCGGCAAACCTCACCACCCAGGTCCGCGCCATCGCCGACGTGGCGACCGCGGTGACCAAGGGCGACCTCACCCGGTCCATCGCGGTGGAGGCCCAGGGCGAGGTGGCGGAGCTCAAGGACAACATCAACGAGATGATCCGCAACCTCCACGACACCACCCGGAAGAACATGGAGCAGGACTGGCTCAAGACCAACCTGGCCAAGTTCAGCCGGATGCTGCAGGGCCAGCGCGACCTCGCGGCGGTGTCACAGCTCATCCTCTCCGACCTCGCTCCCCTGGTCACCGCCCACCACGGCGTGCTCTACCTGATGGATTCGTCGGGGGACGAGACCTCGCTCAAGCTGCTGGCCAGCTACGCCTACAAGGATCGGAAGTCGGTGGCCAACGAGTTCCGGGTGGGCGAGGGGCTGGTCGGGCAGTGCGCGGTGGATCGTCGGATGCTGCTCATCAACTCGGTGCCGAGCGACTACGTCCAGATCAGCTCCGGACTGGGCGAGGCCTCCCCGCGGAACATCGCGGTGCTGCCGGTGCTCTTCGAGGGCGAGGTCCGGGCGGTGCTGGAGCTGGCGACCTTCGACGAATTCGACGAGATCCGCCTCACCTTCCTGGAGCAGCTCGCCGAGACCATCGGCATCGTGCTCAACACCATCGGCGCCAACATGCGGACCGAGGAGCTGCTGCGGCAGTCGCAGGCGCTGACCGAGAACCTCCAGTCGCAGCAGGACGTGCTCACCGAGACCAACAAGCGGCTGGAGCAGCAGACCCGGTCGCTGCAGCAGTCCGAGGAGCTGCTCCGGGAGCAGCAGGACGAGCTGCAGCGGACCAACGCGGAGCTGGAGGAAAAGGCGCAGCTCCTTGCCAGCCAGAAGGCCGAGGTGGAGCAGAAGAACAAGGAGGTGGAGCAGGCCAAGGTGGCGCTGGAGGAGAAGGCCGAGCAGCTCGCCCTGATCTCCAAGTACAAGTCGGAGTTCCTCGCCAACATGTCGCACGAGCTCCGGACGCCGCTCAACAGCCTCCTCATTCTCTCCCAGATCCTCACCGAGAACGCCGAAGGGAACCTCACCACCAAGCAGGTCGGGTTCTCCCAGACCATTCACAGCTCGGGGTCCGACCTGCTCGACCTGATCAACGACATCCTCGATCTCTCGAAGATCGAAAGCGGCACCATGGCGGTGGACATCACCACCGTGCCCTTCGGCGAGGTTCGGAAGTTCGTGGACAGCACCTTCCGCCAGGTGGCCGACCTCAAGGGGCTCCAGTTCCAGGTGGACGTGGATCCGGCCCTGCCGCCGGCGCTGCAGACCGACAGCAAGCGGTTGCAGCAGGTGCTCAAGAACCTCCTCTCAAACGCCTTCAAGTTCACCGAGCGGGGCTCGGTGTCGCTCAGGGCGTCGCTCGCCACCAGCGGCTGGAACCCGGAGCAGGAGATCCTCAACGCGGCCAATGCGGTGGTCGCCTTCTCGGTGCGGGACACCGGCATCGGCATTCCGAAGGAGAAGCACGGGGTCATCTTCGAGGCCTTCCAGCAGGGTGACACCGGCACCAGCCGGAAGTACGGCGGCACCGGCCTGGGCCTCTCTATCAGCCGGCAGATCACCCGCCTCCTCGGCGGCGAGATCCGGATCGACAGCGAGCCCGGCCTGGGCAGCACCTTCACCCTCTACCTCCCGGTGATCTACCCGATCCAGCCGGTAGAGGAGGGCGCCGCC
>JACCRH010000469.1 GCA_013813675.1 Gemmatimonadales bacterium | reverse complement strand
GGCAGCAGGGACCCCTGCCCGCCGCCCGGGTGATCCGGATTCTGAGTCAGGTGTGCGAGTCGCTGGAGGAGGCCCACACCTACGGCCTGGTTCACCGGGACATCAAGCCGGCCAACATCCATGTGGGAAAGCTCGGCCTTCACGAGGATTTCGTGAAGGTGCTCGATTTCGGGCTGGTGCGATCGATCGCGGGCCCGAGCGAGGAGTCGCTGACTGGCGCCGCGGGGATGACGCCGGGGACCCCCGCCTACATGGCTCCGGAGATGGCGCAGGAGCGCACGGTCGACGGGCGGGCGGACCTCTATTCGCTGGGCTGCGTCGCCTACTACCTCCTCACCGGTCTCCTGGTCTTCGAGGGCGAGACCCCGCTGCAGACGATTCTGAAGCATCTCCAGCAGCCACCCGAGCCGCCCTCGCGGCGCACCGGGCACACCATCCCGGCGGAGCTGGAAACACTGGTCCTCGCCTGTCTCGCCAAGCGTCCCGGCGACCGGCCGGCCAGCGCGGCCGCGCTGGCGGCGGCCCTCGCCGGGATCAGGACTTGAGGGCGGCTTGTTGCGTCGTCTCGCACGCCGTATGTTGCCTCGCCACCGCTCCGCACACCGTTCTTCTCGGCGGACTCCGTCATGGAATCAGCTCCCTCGCCCGCTCCGCTGCAGCGACGCCGTTTTCTTACCCGCATTTCCGTCGCGCTCTCCGCGGCGATCGGCGCCGTCCTCAGCGTGCCGGTCGTCGGTTTCCTGCTCGCGCCGCTGATGCAGCGGGAGCCTCGTGTCTGGCGTCCGGTGGGCGGGGTAGATCAGTTCAAAGTCGGCGAGACCGTGAGCGTGCGCTTCGAGGATGCCTCGCCGCTTCCCTGGGCGGGAGCGACCGCGCGCACCGCCGCATGGCTTCGGCGGGAGGACGAGTCGCGCTTCACCGCCTACTCGGTCCACTGCACCCATCTCGGCTGCCCGGTGCGCTGGATCTCCGACGCCAAGCTGTTCCTCTGTCCCTGTCATGGGGGGGTGTACTACGCCGACGGAACGGTCTCCGCCGGTCCCCCGCCCCGGCCGCTCCCCACCTATCCGGTGCGGGTGCGCCGCGGCCAGGTGGAGATTCAGACGAGCCCCATTCCGATAGCCTGAGGCCGGCGTGCTCGACACCTTGCTCGGCTGGATCGACGACCGCAGCGGCCTGATCACCGCGACCCGCCGGGTGCTACAGCATCCGGTGCCGCCGCGAACCGGGTGGTGGTACGTCTTCGGCAGCGCCACCGGCCTGGCCTTCCTGCTTCAGGTCGCCACCGGCATCGCGCTGGCTACGGCGTACGTGCCCTCGAGCGGCCAGGCGTACGACAGTCTCCGGTTCATCTCGGAGCAGGCGCTGCTGGGCCGCTTCCTGCGGGGCATGCACTACTTCGGTGCCTCCGCCATGGTGCTGCTGATCGGGATTCACGTGTCGCGCACGTATCTCATGGCGGCCTACAAGTTCCCCCGCGAGCTCAACTGGCTCACCGGGGCGGTGCTCCTCCTGCTGACTCTCGCGCTGGCGTTCACCGGCCAGCTCCTCCGCTGGGATCAGACCGCGGTGTGGTCGGTGATCGTCGGCGCGGCGCAGGCCGGGCGCATGCCGATCGTCGGCGAGCAGATCGCCCGCTTCATCCTCGCGGGCGATACGCTCGGCGGTGCCACCCTGAGCCGGTTCTTCGCGTTCCACGTGTTCTTCATCCCGGCGCTCGTGTTCCTGCTGATCGGCGTGCACCTCCTGCTGGTGCTGCGGCACGGGATCTCCGAGCGCCCCAAGGCCGGGGAGCCGGTGGATCCCGCCACCTACCGCCGGCGCTATGACGAGCTCTTGCAGCGTGAGGGGGTCCCGTTCTGGCCCGACGCGGCCTGGCGCGACGTGGTCTTCGGCGCGGCTATGGTCTCCACCGTGGCGCTCCTCGCCGTCATCGTAGGACCGCCCGACTTGGGGCCGCCGCCGGACCCGAGCATTCTCGAGGCCTATCCGCGGCCCGATTGGTATTTCCTCTGGTACTTCGCCGTCCTGGCGATGGCCCCGCAGCATCTGGAGACCATCATCATCGTGGCGGGGCCGCTGGTCTTCGGCGCGCTGCTGCTCCTCGTGCCGATGTTCAACAAGGGCGAGCGAAGCGTGCGCCGGCGCCCCATGGCGGCGCTGCTCGTCGTCTTCATCTGGACCATGATCCTCGTCTTCTGGGTGGCGGGAGAGCGGGCCGACTGGTCGCCCGATTTCGACGCGGCGCCGCTCCCGGCTCAGGTCGTCCGCAGCACCGACCCCACGATCGTCGCCGGGGCGAAGCTCTTCCACGACAAGGGGTGCGAGTTCTGTCACGCGGTGGCCGGTTATGGTGGGAAGCGGGGCCCCGACCTCACCGACGTAGCCGCCCGGATGTCGCCCGATCAGATCACCGGGCGAATCACGAATGGCGGACCCAACATGCCGGCGTACGTCCGAGTCCTGACCTCCGAGGAGACGGCGGCGATCGTGGCCTTCCTGAACACCCGGCGGTGAGGTCCCTCAATCCTCGACCAGCGCCCTGAGGCGGCCGAGCGCCTGATCCCACTGCCGGGAGATGTGATCCAACGAGCGCCGCGCATCGTCCAGCCGGCTCGGCTCCAATCGCCAGAGACTCTCCCGGCCCCGGCGGACCCCGCGCACCAGGCCGGCGCCGGCGAGCACCCGCAGGTGCTTGCTCACCGCCTGCCGGGTCACGCCCGACCCGGCGGTGAGCCGCGTGATGAAATCGCGCGACCCTACGGTTGCGCTTAACGGCCGTCCACCCGAACCAGCCGGAGCGTCTTGTCGGCCACCAGGCCGATTCCCGCCACGTAGGTCTTGCTGCCTATGTCCTCGGGGTCGAGCGGCGTGGTCTCCTCGGTTAGCAGCGCGTTGCCGAACTGGCGGAGCGGCGTGTCGGCCCTCGCGTTCAGATCCAGGATCTCGGCCCGGTCCAAGGCGATACCTGGAGCGACTTCCTGGAAATACCGCGCGCCGAGCAGCGCGATCCCGGGCATGATGACGCCGGCTTTGGCGCCGTTTGCCCCGTGCCGCCACGCGCCCTCGTGGGACACAATTTGCCCGTTCTCGTAGAAGTCCACGTCCTCGCCGAAGTAGAAAACGGTCCCGTTCTCTCTGCAGTGCGCGAAATAATTACGGGAGACTTCGAAGAGCACCCCGTTGACTTCCTCCCGCTCCTCGACCACACGAGTCTTCACCCCGCCCACCTCGAGCGTCTGATGGAGCACCGTGATCTTGAGCCGGGTTGGCGCGCCATCCACTACCCCTTCCAGCACCGTCGTCAGCCCGGGCTTCAGGGGAAAGAACGGGTTGGCTCCGACCGTCTGGAAGTCGCAATCCTCAAGACGGAAGTTCCGAGTGAAGCTGGCGTCGCCCGTCGCCGCGACGGGCGTGCCGGCCCGGGTTGCCGACGCTCCGGCGGCTGCAGACGACAGGTCTCCCACGGTATCGGTCGCCGCGGTCGGAGTGTCCTTACAGGCCTGTGCTCCGGCCGCCGCGACCGCGAGCAGGAGGAGGGTGGGCAAAGTGGGCGGTCTCATGGGTGTCTCCGTCGTCCACGGTGAGCCAAGTTCTTCGGTGCCGTCGCGAAGGGAGCCTATGACGGCCCGTTTTGTGACCTGTGACCGACCCGTGACACGAGCGGACGACCCAATCGATAGCTTGGACCGATCGGTTCAGTACATACCCCCCAGCGCCGAGGGCACGATGCAACGTCTCGCAGCCATCCTGGCATTCCTCGCGGTCCAGACCGGCGTGACCGGCTGCACCGGGTTGGTAGCCGGCCCGGAGGTAAAGGCCTCCACCCCCGTCTCAGCCTCCCGAGACTCCGCCTACGCCCGCACCCGCCGGGCCTTGCAGGCCGAGTCGTTCACCTTGGACAAGGTGGATTCGAGCGGAGGCCAGCTCACCGGTACCCGCTATCCCAGCAGCGATGCCAAGCTGGGGACATCGTCCCGCTGCCGGGTCCTGCTCGCGCTTCAAGTGCGCGGAAGTGACCAGGAGGCCGAGGTCGTGTCCACCAGCAGGTGGGCTGCGCCCGACGCCATGAGTGAGGAGGCGCCCGAAGTGTGCGAGCAGGAGCGGAGCGAGGTGCTGGATCGGATGGACGAGGTTCTGGTGCCGCCGGCGGCGCAGTAGGCGGGTCAGGTCTTGTCATCCTGAGCGAAGCGAAGGAGCGAGGCGCCGCTATGACTCCTTCGCTTCGCTCAGGATGACAACGGCCACCCGCGGTGTATCCGGCCGCTGGCAATGGGCCTCGGCGCGCGATCTTCAGCCTCGGGTTTGGCGTCGTCGCCGGGAAGCTGCAGGCGGACGTGGCGTTCTACCTTCCAGTGATCTACACCTACGAGCGAAGGAAGCGCCGGGCGGTCAAGGCCCGGTGATCTCAGGATCCTGGCGGGGACAGTGGCACCAGGTAGCGTCCCTCCGCATCGCGAGGCGCGCCGAGCACGATGCCCTTGGCGTCCCTCCGGAACACCGGATGGTCCCCCGCAACGACCGTGACCGACGCCGCCGAGCGGGGGATGAGGATCTCGAATCGGGCGCGACCTTTGGTCTCGACCGAAAGCCGCTCTACGTCGGACGTGAAGTCCGGGGAGCCTTCCAGGGCACGCACCACGACCACCTCGCCATCGGTGATCGAGACCGTGGCCACCGCGCTGTCGCGATCTCCGGTAAAGCGAATCGTCAGTTTCTTTCCAGGGGCGACCGCGATGCCGGCGCCGGATGGCCGCCCTTCGGCCTCCGACGGCTGGCCTCCGGGCGCCGGCCGATCAGGAGCGACCC
>JACCRH010000458.1 GCA_013813675.1 Gemmatimonadales bacterium | reverse complement strand
CCCCCTAGCCTCCCCAGCCCGGGCAGTCCGCTCGCACCCCCACATCTCTGAGCAGCGGAGAGTGAGAGCAGGTTGCCGGAGTCTGGCATCTGCCCGGTTACCCGGGTACTCTCAACCCAGATACCGGACTGAGAGAGCATGACCGCCACCCAGAGCGTCCCCCAGGATGACGTTCAGCAGCTCGAGCACCTGGTCGCCGCCGTGAAACGGCTCCGCGCCCAGGTGGCGCAGCGCATCGTCGGCCAGGAGGACGTGGTGGACGGTATCCTCACCGCGGTCCTGGCCGGAGGCCATGCCCTCCTCATCGGTGTGCCGGGCCTCGCCAAGACCCTCATGGTCCAGACCGTGGCGGAGGCGCTCGAGCTCAGCTTCAACCGGGTGCAGTTCACCCCCGACCTGATGCCGAGTGACATCACCGGCACCGAGATCATCGAGGAGGACCTGACCACCGGCCGCCGGTCGTTCCGCTTCGTGCACGGACCGATCTTCGCCAACGTCGTGCTGGCCGATGAGATCAACCGGACACCGCCGAAGACCCAGGCGGCGCTGCTGCAGGCGATGCAGGAGCACCAGGTCACCGCGGGGGGCACCACCTACCGGCTACCGGATCCTTTCTTCGTGCTGGCGACGCAGAACCCGATCGAGCAGGAGGGAACCTATCCTCTGCCCGAGGCGCAGCTCGACCGGTTCATGCTGGAGCTGAGGGTGGGCTATCCCAGCCGTGCCGAGGAAGAGGCGATCGTGGAGCAGACCACGGGCGAGATCCGGGCGCCGCTGCACGCGGTGCTCGACGCCCCGTCGGTGCTCTCGATGCAGGCGCTGGTGCGCCGGGTGCCGGTCTCGCGCGGGCTGATCCGGTCGGCCGTCACGCTCGCCCGCATGACCCGTCCCGCCGATCCCGACGCTCCGGCCTTCATCCGAGAGTACGTCGATTGGGGCGCCGGCCCGCGCGCCTCCCAGTATCTGGTGCTCGGCGCCAAGGCTAGGGCGGCCATGTCCGGCCGGCCGATGGCCGACCTGGACGACGTGCGCAGCGTGGCGCCGGCCGTGCTGCGACACCGGGTGGTGACCAACTTCGCCGCGGAGGCTGCGGACCGCGGCGGGGAGGACCTGGTGCGGGAGCTGATTGCGGGGAAGGGATGGTTGGGGAGCTGAGACTGGTGTTTGAAAAAACGTGCCTTTTCGGCCCTCTACTGCTTCAGCCTATCGGGTCGATCAGATCTTCAAAGAAGTCCAGTCCCGCGCCCACCACCAGAATGATGTTCCGCAGCGCCTCGAGCTCGTCCTCGGTCAACGCCTGTCCCTCCGCGCCGGTGACCACCGGCTCCGCGTCGGGCGAGAGGGTGATGATGGCAAGGAGCTCGCCGTTCACCTCGACATCGAGCGCCCCCGCGCCATCCGTGGTGGATCCGCTGAGGTGGACCCGGCCATGCTCCCCCCGGACCTCGACGTCGGCCGTGGAGGTCGTCTCCGTCGCTCCCAATTCGATGGCGAGCCGGAAGCCTCCGCGAGTGGGAACCGTCAGGACATAGTCGATCGAAAGGGCGGTCTCGGAGAGCTGGTTGTCCAGGTCGAAGTTGACCCGGTCGTCGCCGTTGGTGACGTAGCCCGAGACGGCGAGGGTGAGGCCGGAGGCATTACCGGTCGCGCCCACCGAGTAATCCAGGTAGGTGACGCCGCCCGATACCAACAGGACCTGGACCGTGATGGCGTTGGCGGTCTCGGTGGTGACGATGTCGGCGTGACCCACCTCGACCAGCGGCTCGACTGGGACGCCGGAGATCGGGTTGATGGCGTAGACCACGAAACGCACCCCGTCCTCCGGGGCGCCGGTGAGCTCGGACGGCAGGTACTTGCCGCTATCGGTGTTGAACGTGAAGGTGACGCCGAGATACTCCGCCGGGATTGCCGCGGCGGAGACCGAAGCCTGGCCCCCCCCGCCGGGCCGGCGGTAGGCTTTGGCGAGGGTGACCGCGTAAGCGGTCGCGCCGCGCTTGCCGCCGGCGACGAGCGCCTTGGTGGGCGCCGCTCGCACCGCCGCAGCGGCCGGCGACTCACCCAGGACCGCGCTGATGGAGGCGGTGGCGGAGGCATAGCCCTCCATTGCGGGCGAGTCGAACGACGACTGCATACCCTCGATGTCCGAGGACGTCCCGGCGGGGTCGAAGGGGGCGTCGGGGGCGGTCGAGTCCTTGCCGCACCCGGCCAGCAGGCCGGCTAAGGTCAGGGCCAGGAGGGAACGCGCTGCGTAATGCGGGACACGCATGGGTCTCGCCTCCAGCCGGCGGGTGCGGAAAAGTGGTGGTCGAAGTTACAGTGCGATAACGACTTGGCAGTGCACGCAAATTCTGGCACCGGCCCGAGAAAGGGCCGGACGCCCTTACCACCCGGCAACCGGTGTGCCGTCTACGGACGAGGGCGGAAAGGCTAGTGCCCCTCCGCCCTCTCACTGGTCGGTTACCGGCAGACCTGCGGCCTTCCATGCAGTCCATCCTCCCACCAGCGCCCTGGCCTTTTTCCACCCTGCTCGACGAAGCTCTCGCGCCACCCGGGCGCTTGTGGCTTCGTCCTGTCAGGTACAGTAGAGCACCGCCGTGCCGTGCTGGTCGAGGCCGCGCTCCCGGGCCAGCCGGACCGCGTCGTCCGGGGGCATCCGGATGGCGTCTCGGGCGATCTGAGGATCGTCGCGATAGCTCCGCTCGGTACGCACGTCCACCACGGTGACCGTCTCGCCCTCCTCCCACAGCCGGCGCAGCTCGGGGATGCTGATCCGCTCGGCCACTTGCTCGGATGCCGCGCTGGACGGGGGAGCGGGCCCGGCGTCGGCAGCGGGGCCGAATGACAGACCTTCGCGCTCCTCGTTTCTGCTGGCGGGCGCTCCGCTACGCAGGGGTGGGTCACCCCGATCCCGCGAGGCTCGCCGCAGGAACAATGCGATCCCGGCCCCGTGCAGCAGCACCGAGAGCAGCACGACGAGGCAGGTGATCTGGAAGAGCGGCACCGACCCTTCGATGCCGGCGAACACCGGCAGCAGCGCCAGCAGCAGCGCGCTCAGTCCCCTGGGGCCGAGCCAGGCGATGATCCTCCGGCTTCTGGGCTCCAGGCCGGCGACGCGGAGCACCGGCAGCAGCACCGCAGTGCGCACACCCAGCGCGACCAGCGCGAAGACCAGCGTGGCTGGGCTCGCCACCTCCAGGCCGCTCCAGATGATGGACGCGCCGAAGGCGACGAAGGCGAACAGCAGGAACATCTCGGCGGAGGCCTCGCCGTAGTCGAGGAAGCAGTCGCACAGCTCCACGTCGAGCACCGCGATGACCAGCCCGGCCGCGAAGGCCGCCAGGAAGCCGCTCCCGCCGGCCGCCTCCGCCGCGGCGAAGGCGGTGAACGCCACGCCGAGGGCGTAGAGCGACTCGTAGTCCCGGCGGACGCCGGTCCGGGAGCGCACCCGGTCGAGCAGGGTGATGGCGACGTATCCCACCGCTCCACCCAGCAGCGGCCCGAGCAGGAAGACGCCCATCGCCAGGCGCGCCGCCTCGCTCCCGGCGGGCTCGCCGCCGGTCCGCAGCACCAGCATCGCGAGCACCACGATGGGCAGCAGGATGACGTCGTTCATCCCGCTCTCCAGCCGGAGCGCCATGCGGGCATTCGGGGGCAAGGCGGGGTTCCGGATCAGGGTGCGGAGCAGGACCGGGTCGGTGCTGGCGAGCGACGCGCCGAGGATGGCGGCGGCGGCCGGCGGCACATCCAGCAGGAGCCAGGCGGCGAGCGCGATCAGCGCGGCCGGAATGATGGTGCCGGGGCCCAGGATCAGCGCGGCGAGCCGCCGGTGGGCCAGCACCTCGCCCTGGTCCACGGTGATCGCGTCGCTGAAGAGCACCAGCAGGAGGGCCGTGGCGGCGGGCTCGGTCGGCATGGTCGAGGTTAGCACGCGACTGGCGGGCTTCGCCAGAGTCACCCCATACTTCCCGCATGTCCCACGAGTACTTCATCGCCATGCTGGCGCTGATCGGCCTGGTCATCCTGGTCTCGTCGCTGCTGTCGGGCGCGGTCGAGCGCTCGGGGCTGCCCCAGGTCGCCATCTTCCTCCTGCTCGGCGCGCTGCTCGGGCCGGCCGGGCTCGGC
>JACCRH010000455.1 GCA_013813675.1 Gemmatimonadales bacterium | reverse complement strand
CCGTGGGATTCGCGCTCGCGGTGGTGCATCCGGAGGCCGGCAATATCGGCGGTGGTGGCTTCATGGTGATTCGCACCGCCGACGGCAAGGTCAGTTCACTGGACTACCGCGAGACCGCGCCGACCGGCGCCACCAGGGACATGTACCTGGACCCGCAGGGCGAGCCGACGGAGCTCAGCGTCACGGGACACCTGTCGGCCGGCGTGCCCGGGTCGGTCGCGGGGCTGACCCAGGCGCACGAGCGGCTCGGCCGGCTCCCGTTCGATTCGGTGATCGCGCCGGCGATCAGGCTGGCACGCGACGGCTTCGGGGTGGACGAGTATCGCAGCGAGTCCATCCGGAGCGACAGCGCCCGGCTGAGTCAGTACCCCGCGTCCGTCGCCAGCTTTCTGCCCGGCGGCAGCCCGCCTCCTCCCGGATCGAAGCTCAGACAAGCCGACCTCGCGAGCACGCTGGAGGCGATCCGCCGGGCGGGAGCGCCCGGCTTCTATCGGGGCCCGGTGGCCGATCTGATCGTGGCGGAGATGGGGCGTGGCGGCGGTCTCATCACCCATGGCGACTTGACTCGGTACCGGGCGATCTGGCGCGAGCCGATCACGATCCAGTATCGCGGACACACCGTGTATTCGATGCCTCCCGCCTCCTCGGGCGGCGTGACGATGGGTGAGATCCTCAACATCATGGAGGGGTACGATCCGCTTCCGCCCTTCGGCACGCCCGCCCTGGTACACCGCGAGGCCGAAGCGATGCGGCGCGCCTTCAGCGACAGGAACGCCTATCTGGGGGATCCCGCGTTCGTGCGGAATCCGACGGAGCGGCTGCTCTCCAAGGAATATGCGGCGTCGCTCCGCCAGCAGATCGGCGAGCGGGCCACTCCCACGCCGCGCTTCGAGCCGGCGGCCGCGGGCGGCGCCTCGACCACCCACTACTCGGTGGTGGACGCAGAGGGCAACGCGGTGAGCTGTACCACGACGCTCAACAACAGCTACGGCAGCGCGGTGACCGTGACCGGCGCCGGATTCCTGCTCAACGACGAGATGGACGATTTCGCGACTGCTCCGGGGAAGCCCAACATGTACGGCCTGGTGCAAGGCGAGGCCAACGCCATCGCGCCGGGCAAGCGCATGCTCTCCGCCATGACGCCGAGCATCGTGCTCGACCCCGCCGGGCAGCTCTACCTGGTGGTGGGCACGCCGGGCGGGCCGCGGATCATCACCATGGTCTACCACGTCATCTCCAACGTGATCGACCACCGCATGCCATTGCCCGAGGCGGTGGCGGCGCCGCGGATGCATCACCAGGCGCTGCCCGACAGCCTCCGGGTCGAGGAGGGCGGCTTCACCAGGACGACGCTCGACAGTCTCCGCTCGAGAGGACACGGCATCTCTACCGGCGACTATTGGGGGGACGTCGAGGCCATCATCCGCACGCCGGGCGGTTGGCAGGGGGTGAGCGATCCGCGGAGAGGGGGCGGGGGGGCGGGATACTGAAAGAGGAAATGGGCCGGCGCACGGTGTCACCCTGAACGCAGTGAAGGGGGCATGACCAAGGTCATGCCCCCTTCGCTTGCCGCTCAGGGTGACAGCCCCTGTTCAGGGGCAACCCCGCGTTATCTCAGGTGCTGGCCGCCAGCTTGGTATCCAGCGTCAGCGTCACCGAGGTTCCCTGGGGCAGTACGACATCCCGGTCCTTGGTCTCGATGGCCCGCTGGGTGCCGACGGCGCCGCCGATGATGCCGCCGATGATGGCGCCCTTGCTGCTGCCGCCGAGCACGCGGCCCACGATAGCGCCCGCCGCGGTGCCGCCGGCTACCTTGGCGACGTCGTTCGCGTCCGTGCCAGACCCTTCCAGCTTGGTCCGAACGCCGGAAATCGTCGCCACGATCGGCATCTCGTTTCCGTTCACCTCCACCCCGACGGCATCGAGCGTCAGCGTTCCGGTCGTATCGCTCTTGCTGTCGGACGGCTTGATCGCGGTCACCTTGAGCACAACCTTCGACCCCGCCGGACAGCTCTACCTGGTGGTGGGCACGCCGGGCGGGCCGCGGATCATCACCATGGTTTACCATGTCATCTCCAACGTGATCGACCACCGCATGCCATTGCCCGAGGCGGTGGCGGCGCCGCGGATGCATCACCAGGCGCTGCCCGACAGCCTCCGGGTCGAGGAGGGCGG
>JACCRH010000454.1 GCA_013813675.1 Gemmatimonadales bacterium | reverse complement strand
GTGGTGTAGCTGAGCCCGTGACCGAACGGCCACTGCGGGGTCCAGGGTACGTCCAAGTACTTCGAGGTGTACTTCTCGGTGGCGACGGGCGGGCGCCCGGTGGGCTTCCGGCCGTAGTAGATCGGTACCTGCCCGGTGACGCGCGGCATGCTCACCGGCAGCCGCCCCGCCGGATTGTGGTCACCGAAGAGCACGTCCGCCACCGCGTGGCCGTGTTCCACACCGAGGAACCAGGTCTCGACGGTCGCGGGGACGCTGTCGGCGATCCAGGGGATCGCGAGCGGACGCCCGTTCATGAGCACAACGACCACGGGCTTAGCCGGATCGGACGCTCGAGCGGCGCGAGTCACCGCCCGGGCCAGGGCGTCCTGCGAGCCCGGAAGCTCGACCGAGGCGCGGCTCGCGGCCTCGGCGCTCATGTCTTCCCGTTCGCCCAGCACCAGGAGCACGGCGTCGGCCTCCCGCGCCATCCGTTCGGCTTCGCCGAAACCCCGGGTGTCCACCGTGTCCACCGGAGTGCCGCGCGTGTGGAGCACCCGCGTTCCCGGAACCGCCTGGCGGATGCCCTCGAGCAGGGTGATCGCGTCTTCCGGCTTGCCCGCAGCGGCCCAGGAGCCCAGCGCGGAGCGGGCGTCATCGGCCAGGGGCCCGATCATCGCGATCGAGCGCAGATCCTTCCGGAGCGGCAGCGTGGGGGCGGCGCCCGCGCCCTCGACCGCCGCCGTGTCGAAGCTCGCCGCCTCCGCGAGCGGCACCGGGAAGATGGTCCGCCACCCGTGGATCACGTCGTAGGCGAAGAGGAGTGGGATGTGGAGTTGCGAGTCTTCGACCGCGATACGCTGCATCCGGCGCGTGGCCGCCGCCCCCCAGAAGCCAAGAAACGAGCCGATCCGACCCTCGCGAACCAAGTCCTCGCCGCCGCCGGCCGCCTGCGGACCGGTCTGGCCCCATTGGGCCGGCGCCATGGTGAGCTGGCCGAGCTTTTCGGCGAGGGTCATGCGCTCGAGGAGGGAGTCGGCGAGTCGCGCCCCGCGAACCGCGGCGGACGACGGCTGGCCCGCGCCCGGCGAGCCGGTACCGGGGGCCCGCGCGCAGCTCGAGGTGAGTGTCAGGAGCACGAGGCCGCAGCAGCGGATTTTCACGATTGCCGTCCAGGATTCGAAGGTCATTCGGGGGCCGGCTCCAGCCGGGCGCCGTTGGCGGCGCTGAACAATTGCAGTCGCTCGGGCGAAAAGTGCAGAAGAAGCCGGTCGCCCGTCGAGGGAACCGGCGTGGGAATTCGGGCGGTCAGCTCCGTGGCTCCCGCGCTCAGGTGCACCAAGGCCTCACCACCGAGCAGCTCGACCAGGTCCACCCGCGCTTCCGAGCCGGCAGATGGCGTCTCACCGGTCGCGCGGGCGAGCCTGAGATCCTCCGGCCTGATACCGAGCACCACCGCCTCACCGTCTCTCCCCCTCATGGTCTCCGCCCAGCGGGGGCCGAGGCTCACGGAGAAGGCGCCGTCCCTCGGGCTGAAGGCGGACCCCCGGTCCACGATCGCGCCTTCCACCAGGTTCATCGGCGGCGTGCCGATGAAGCTCGCCACGAAGCTGTTCCTGGGCCGCTCGTAGAGCGCGCCCGGGGTATCCACCTGCTGGAGCTCCCCCCGGTGGAGCACGGCGATCCGGTCGCCCAGCGTCATCGCCTCGACCTGGTCGTGCGTGACATAGATCATCGTCGTCTCCAGCTGCTGGTGCAGCCGCGCGATCTCGCGCCGCATCTGCACCCGAAGCTTGGCGTCGAGGTTGGAGAGCGGCTCGTCGAACAGAAATACCTGCGGCTGCCGCACCAGCGCGCGGCCGAGGGCGACCCGCTGGCGCTCGCCGCCGGACATCTGACGGGGACGGCGCTCCAGCAGGCTCTCGATGGCGAGCACCCGCGCCGCGTCGCGCACCCGCTCCTGCACTTCCGTCTTGGGCAATTTCTTGAGGGTGAGCGCGAACGCCATGTTCTGGTACGCCGTCATGTGCGGGTAGAGGGCGTAGTTCTGGAACACCATGGCGATGTCCCGGTCCTTCGCCGCCACCTCGTTCACCCGCCTGCCGCCGATGAACAGTTCGCCGCCCGAGATCGACTCGAGCCCGGCGATCATCCTGAGCGTGGTGCTCTTACCGCAGCCCGATGGGCCCACCAGGACCATGAGTTCGCCGTCGGCGATCTCCAGATCGAGGTCGCGCACCGCCGGATGCGTCCGCGATCCGTCCTCGTATATTTTGCGGATGCCGACCAGCTTCACACTTGCCATAGGGATCAGCCGCTCCGATGAGTGACCCGATTCGCTTTCCGGAAGGGTTCCTGTGGGGCGCTGCCACCTCCGCCTACCAGATCGAAGGCTCTCCCCTCGCGGACGGCGCCGGACCCAGCATCTGGGAGCGGTTCGTCCATTCTCCCGGTCTCACCGCCAGCGGCGAAACCGGCGACCTCGCGTGCGATCACTATCGCCGCTACGCATCCGACGTGAGGCTGATGGCGGATCTGGGCCTCAACGCCTACCGTTTCAGCATCGCCTGGGGGCGGGTGCTTCCGGCCGGCCGGGGGAAGGTGAACCCCGCCGGCCTCGGCTTTTACGAGCGGCTGGTGGACCGCCTCCTCGAGCACGGCATCCAGCCGGCGGTGACGCTCTACCACTGGGACCTGCCGGCCGCGCTCGACGACCGTGGCGGCTGGCTCAACCCGGACATCGCCGAGTGGTTCGCCGACTACGCCCAGGTCATGTTCCGCGCGCTCGGCGACCGGGTGCCGCTCTGGACCACGCTCAACGAGCCCTGGGTCATCACCGACGGCGGCTATCTCCACGGCGCGTTGGCGCCCGGTCACCGGAGTCTCTACGAAGCGCCCATCGCGAGCCACAACCTCCTGCGCGCGCACGGCGCCGCGGTGCGCGCCTACCGCGCCGAGGGAAAGCACCGGATCGGGCTGGTCGTGAACCTGGAGCCCAAGTACCCTGCCAGCCAATCGGCCGGCGACCAGGCCGCGCTCCGCCGGGCCGATGCCTACATGAACCGGCAGTACCTCGATCCTGTGTTCCACGGCCGCTATCCCGACGAGATGCGCGAGATCTTCGGCTCGGCGTGGCCCGATCACCCGGCGGCCGACTTCGATCTGATCCAGGAGCCGTTCGACTTCCTCGGCATCAACTACTACACCCGGAGCGTCATCCGACACGATGACCGCGCCCTGCCCGTACGGGCAAGCGCCGTCCGCCAACCGCAGCACCCCTACACCGAGACCGACTGGGAGGTGTATCCCGAGGGGCTTGTCGCCGTACTCACCTGGGTGAAGCACCACTACGGCGACATGCCGTTGTACATCACCGAGAACGGCGCGGCCTACTACGATGCCCCGAGGCCGGTGGACGGCAGGGTGGACGATCCCCTCCGGGTCCACTACTTCCACGAGCACCTGCGCGCGGCGCACGCCGCCATCCGGGAGGGCGTGGACCTCCGCGGCTACTTCGCCTGGTCCCTGCTCGACAACTTCGAGTGGAGCCTGGGATACTCCAAACGTTTCGGCCTGGTGCACGTGGACTACGAGACCCTGAGGCGCACGCCGAAGAGCAGCGCCCGCTTCTACGCCGAGGTGATCCGGAGCGGCGGCGCGGCGCTGGGCGAAACTCCGTCCCGGCGCACGGTGATCGGTAGCGCACGGTGAGGGTGGCGGGAAGCCGGCGGCACTAGACCCGCCACCGCCCCTGTCATCCCGAGTGG
>JACCRH010000401.1 GCA_013813675.1 Gemmatimonadales bacterium | reverse complement strand
GGCTTCGTCAAGCAGTACCAGGTACTGCTCGATCCGACCCGTCTCCAGGCCTTCGGCGTCACGGCCGAGCAGATCGTCGAGGCGGTGCGCGGCGCCAACCAGGACGTGGGCGCGCGCACGCTCGAGGTGGCCGGGAGCGACTACGCCATCCGGGGGCTGGGTTATCTCCGCGGGGTGGAGGACATCGCGGACGTTGCCGTAGGGCCGGGATCCGGAGGGCGTCCGGTCCGCGTGGGCGACGTGGCCCAGGTAACCGTCGGTCCCGATCTCCGGATCGGGATCGCCGAACGGAACGGACAGGGGGAGGCCGTCGGTGGCGTCGTGGTCATGCGGATTGGGGCCAATGCGCTGGACGTAACCACCCGCGTCAAGGCCAAGCTGGCCGAGATCGAGTCCTCGCTCCCGGCGGGCGTCAGTGTGGTCACCACATACGACCGCTCCGACCTCATCCACCGCTCGATCCAGACCCTCTGGCGCACGCTGCTGGAGGAGTCGGCCATCGTCGCGGTCGTATGCCTGGTCTTTCTCCTGCATGTGAGGAGCGCCCTCGTCGCGATCGCGACGCTGCCGCTCGGAATCCTGGCCGCGCTCGCGGTCACCCGCTGGCTGGGCATCAACGCCAACATCATGTCATTGGGCGGGATCGCCATTGCCATCGGGGCGATGATCGACGCGGCCATCGTCATGATCGAGAACCTGCACAAGCACATCGAGCACGAGCCCGACCGGCCGCACTGGGAACGGGTGCTGGCCGCGTCGAAGGAGGTGGGGCCGGCGCTGTTCATGTCGCTGCTCATCATCACCGTGTCGTTCCTGCCGGTGTTTACGCTGGAGGACCAGGAGGGCCGGCTCTTCCGCCCGCTCGCGCTGACCAAGACTTTCGCCATGGCGAGCGCGGCGCTCCTGTCCATCACTGTAGTCCCCGTCCTCATGGGCTACCTCGTGAAGGGCCGAATCCGGCCGGAGTCGGCGAACCCGGTGAACCGCTGGGCCGCGAGGCTCTACCGGCCGGTGCTCCGCTGGTCGCTTCGCGCCCGGGTGGCCGTGCTGGCCGCGTGCGTGCTCCTGGCCGGAGTCACCGTGATCCCCCTGACCACGCTGGGGAGCGAGTTCATCCCTCCGCTGCAGGAGGGCAGCCTCATGTACATGCCCAACACCCTGCCCAGCGTCTCGCTGAGCCAGCAGCGGCGGATGCTCCGGGTGCAGGACAGCATCCTGATGAGCTTCCCCGAGGTCGAATCGGTGTGGGGCAAGGCGGGACGGGCCAATACCGCCACCGACTGGGCTCCCATCTCGATGGTGGAGACTACGGTCATTCTCAAGCCGAAGTCGAAATGGCGGCCGGGTCTCACCCAGGACCAGCTGATCGCTGAGCTGGACCGATCTCTGAGGCTCACCGGCGCGGTGAATAGCTGGACGATGCCCATCAAGAACCGCACCGACATGCTCTCGACCGGCATTCGCACAACGCTTGGGGTCAAGATCTTCGGGCCCGATCTCCAAGTAATCCAGCGGATCGGACAGGACATCGAGGGGAACCTCGCCAGCGTGCCGGGCACTGCCAGCATCTACGCCGAGCGGTCGTTCGGCGGACGGTATCTCGACATCCGGCCGAACGCGGAGGCGCTCGCGAGGTACGGCTTGACGACGGGCGACGTACAGGAGGTCCTCGCGACGGCGCTGGGCGGCGACCAGGTCACGACGACGGTCGAGGGGCGGGTACGCTTCCCGGTCCAGGTACGTTACGCCCGCGACTTCCGTGACAGCCCCGAAGCGATTGGCCGCCTCCTCGTCAGCGGCGACGACGGGCTCCAGGTACCGCTGTCCCAGGTCGCCGAGATCGAGTTCGCGCCCGGGCCAGCGATGGTGCGGAGCGAGAACGGCTACCTCAACGACATCGTCTCCATCGACGTGCGGGGCCGCGACATCGGGGGCTATGTCGCGGAGGCGAGCGAGGTCGTCGCACGCGAGGTGGACATCCCGGCCGGCTATCGGCTGGAGTGGAGCGGCCAGTACGAGGCGATCGAGCGGGTGAAGAACCGGCTCGAGGTGGTGGTCCCGCTCACGCTGCTCTCGATCGCGTTCCTGCTCTACCTGACCTTCGGCACCCTGACCGAAACCTTCATGGTCATGCTCTCCCTTCCCTTCGCCCTGGTCGGTGGTGTGTGGGCCATGTGGCTGCTGGACTACAACCTCTCGGTCGCTGTCGCGGTGGGATTTATCGCCCTCGC
>JACCRH010000430.1 GCA_013813675.1 Gemmatimonadales bacterium | reverse complement strand
ACGGGGGCTCAAGAATCACACGCTCTTGCTCGTAGTCGCTTGCCTCTCGCCTTGAGGAGTTCCTTGCTCATCATAAAGCTCTACCATGAGGCCCATGCCAACCTCACGATTCATCTGATCGTATTGGCTTCGGAGCCCAGACGCGAGTTTCCGAGCCGGTCAGGCGGCCACCACCCGCAGCCGACCCTGCCGGCGCCGGCGCGGCGGGGTGCGCACCACGATCTCGACGTCGCGCCCCAGTGCCGTGAGGAAGCCCATCAGCCGCTCGGTCGAGTAGCCGGCAAGCCGGCCGGTGAGGACGTGCGAGACTTTGGGCTGGTCGATGCCCATCAGCTTGGCCGCGGCCTGTTGGGTGAGCTTGCGTGCTTTGATAATCCGGCCGATCTCGAGGGCCAGGGTGGCCTTCACCAGCCGCTCCTCGGCGTCAGGCAGCCCGAGGTCGGCGAAGACATTGCCGCTGCTCTCCTCGAAGTGCATCGGCTCGCTCGGGCGCTCGCCGGGGCGCCGGCGGCGGCGTTGGGACTGCTTTCGGCTGGTCATGCTACTCCTCCTCGGGCAAGCGGCCGGCGGCGCGCCGGGTGTGATGCCAGCGCGCCCACCGAAGCCGCGCCTTGATCAGCTCGATTTCGTGCTTCGGGGTCGCGATCCCGCGAGTCGACTTCTTCTGAAACACGTGCAGCACGTATAGCCGCCCGGCGAGCTTCGCCGTGTAGACCGCGCGATAGGTGCCACTGGCCACGTCGGCGACGATCTCCACGACCCCGCTGAGATCACCCTTGAGCCGCTTGGCCTGGGGCGCAATGCCCCCGAGCTGCGCCTGCAGGAGCGCCAGGCCCACCACGTCCTGGACCTCGGGCGGTGCGGCCTTGAGATCCGCGCGGGCGGAGCCCACCCAGGTGATCGGCGTAAGCGGCGGCCGCGCCATGCCGGAGTATGCGAATTTTGGCATAGCGCGTCAAGAGCGGACAGAGTCTGGGAGGTCGGGCGCGCCCCGGTGGCCGTGGGCATAGAGGCTCGCCTACGCCTAGGGTCGCGTACCGCGATGCCCGCGTGGGTCCGCGCCCGGACGCCGCGGTCCAGGTTTGCATAACTCCGCTATGTACAGCCGAGCGGCGCGTTGTGCCGCGCCGCGATGGCCGAGCCACCGCCCGACGCGGGGTAGGCCCGACAACCCGAAGGCGCCGAGAGCGCCCCACGCTAGACTCGGCCGACCCGCGGCCCGATGTGCTGTTGCGATGCGATAGGCGGGCGATGGCTGATCACCTCACCGACGGAACGTGGCTACTTGGATCGAGGATGCCAATTGATTCCTCGACGAGTTCGCGAAGGTCATGGCGACGCCAGAACTCCGGAGGCGACAGCGGTCAGGTAAGCCGGGGAGTCGTTGTCATCTGGGTATTCGAATAGCGCGTTGGAGCTCTTCCAGCCGTCTTCGTCTGCGAGTACAACGTGAAATGCCGTGCCTTCGACCTTGCCTTTAAGATGTCGAGCGAGCCCAGGCAGATAGCCCGCACGTGACGGCGCTCGTTGGGCGGTCACGGTCTTTTCCAGGATATAGGAATCACGGAGGTCACCGATTGCGTCGCCGTGAGGTGCCCCGGCGACGGCTACCAGAAGGCGCTCCGAGGTGAGGTCGAGCGGCAGCATGCGGTAGTACTCCAGGTACTCCGCGTCGAACGATTCCGACACCGGCAGCTTCGGATGCAGCTTCGGCTCGCGCACAGTGTTTCCTTGGGCATGGCGGCAAGACGAGAAGCCGCTCACGGAATGCGGTGATCGCTAGATGATTGAAAGCGCAGGAATGGTGGAGACCCTACACGCAGTCGCACCTCGGATTGGCTGCCAGGGTGCTGCATCGTGAGCCACGGTCGTTTGCATGTCATATGCTGGTGCGAGCCGTTCAGGGCTTCAGAACTTTCGGTAGCGGCAACCTCCATACCGACCGGCGGTCTCAGTGCGCGGCCGGAGATGGTCTGAGCGGAACTCTGTTGGCTCGCGTTGAATGCGACGGCGAATGAATGGGGGAGGGCAAATACTTACAGAGATGATGCAGGAAAGATTATCTGGAGAATGCAAGACGGGTTGCAGGACCTTCGGATGAGTTTGCGATCAGTGGCTGATCACTTCTCGCCGATTGGCGTCACCTCCTGCACCCGGCAAGAATGTCCGGCAAAGTCTGCCGCATCACGCTAGAGATCGGGCGGCACCCGGCCGAGACTCACGGTATGCCGGCACTCATCCAGTTCACTTACGCCAGCTCCGCCGCCGAGCCGTTCGACAGCGCCGCCCTGGCCGAACTGCTCGAAGCCCGCCGGAAGCGAAACGAGCTCGCTTTCGAGGCGTTTCGCACCCATCTCCGGTAGGTCAAGCCGCCCGCCGTCCGCCAACTGGCTTCGGCTGGTGCTCCGCGCCGCCCACCTCCGACCTGCTGCTTGTGGAGGCGGACACCTACGGCGCGGC
>JACCRH010000425.1 GCA_013813675.1 Gemmatimonadales bacterium | reverse complement strand
ATCCTGAGCGAAGCGAAGGAGCCGAAACGGCGCCATGGCTCCTTCGCTTCGCTCAGGACGACACTTGACACTCGATGACTCCTCGCTCCCCTACTCCTTCCCCAGCGCCTGCCTCAGATCTTCAATGATGTCCTCTCCGTCCTCCAGCCCACAGCTCAGGCGAAGGAACCCGTCGGGAATCCCCGCGGCGGCGCGGCCGTCCGGGCCCAAGTCGCGGTGCGAGGTAAGGCGCGGCTCGGAGATCAGGCTCTCCACCCCCGCGAGGCTTGGCGCGTGGGTGATCAGCTTGAGCCGCTTGAGCATCCGTTCGGCGGGGCGGATCCCGCCCTTGATCTCCAGTCCCACCATTCCGCCGAACCCGGCCAGCACGGTGCGTGCGTGGGCGTGATCAGGGTGCGAGGGGAGACCGGGATAGTGGACCCGCACGATGGACGGGTGTTTCTCCGCCCAGCGGGCCACGGCGATGCCGTTGGCGTTGTGCCGCTCCATCCGGACAGCGAGGGTGCGAAGCCCCCGGTCCACCAGCCAGGCGGTGTGGGGATCGATCGCCTGTCCCCAGACCCGGAGCAGGCGATTCACCTCCTCGATCACCGAGGCGGAGCCCGCCACCGCGCCCGCCACGAGGTCGCTGTGGCCGTTGAGGTACTTGGTCGCGCTGGTGATGACCACGTCCGCCCCGTGCTCCAGGGGACGAAAGTTGATCGGGCTGGCGAACGTCGCGTCCACCAGCAGGGCCAGGCCGAACTCGCGGGCCACCTGGGCCAGCGGCGTCAGGTCCATGACCCGCATGACCGGGTTGGTCGGAGTCTCGACGAAGATGGCCCGGGTGGTTTTCCGGACCGAGCGGCGCCAGAGCCGGGGCTGCGAGGGGTCGACGAAGGTGACCTCCATGCCCAGCCGGGTCAGCTCCTCGGCGAAGAACCGCCGGGTGCCGCCGTAGATCCAACTGCTGCTGACCAGGTGGTCCCCGGGGCGGAGCACCGCGAGGTGCGCCAGCGCGGTGGCCCCCATGCCGCTGGCGAGGAAGATGGCTTCCTCCGCGCCCTCCAGCAGCGCGTACTTCCGGGCCAGTGCGGTCTGGGTCGGCGTGTTACCATAGCGGGCGTAGAGGACGTCGTCTTCGGAGCCGACCGGGTTGGTGAAGGTGGCGGACTGGACCAGGGGCGGGGCGACCGGGGTCCAATCCGGGCGGCGCTGCGGCAGGCCGTGGATCGCCAGGGTGGAGAGGCCCGGCCGCCGGGCGCTCATGCGACCAGGAGCGGATACCGCAGATCGCCTTCGGGCCGGACCAGCCGGTGCAGGGTCAGCGCCTCGAGCGCCTCGCTCGCCCTGGACTCGGGCCAGCTCAGCGCTTCGGCGACGTCGCCGGCGCAGGCACGGCCCAGCCGGCAGACGCAGGTGAACGCGGCGCGGGCGTCGGGGAGCACCCAGCCGAGCAGCATCGGTTCCCCCCCGGCGATCAGCGCCGCGACCGCGAGCCGGTGGTGGGTCAGCACCTGCTCGATGGCGTCGTGCTGGTCGTCGCGGAGGCCGCGGAGCACGACGAACCGCGGCCGGTGGGAGGCCTGGGCCAGCAGCAGCTTGGCCACGATCTCCTCGGCGCAACTGAAGTCGAGCAGCTCGATGTCGGAGAAGTCCAGCAGGGCGGTGAGACAGTCGGAGCGGGAGAGGGCGTCCTCGATGCGGGTGCGGACCGCCGCCCCGGTGGGCCGGGTGACGAGGTTCCGATAGGGCGACAGCGCCGTCTCGCGCAGCAGGTGACCGATCCGAATCGTCTCGATCATCTGCTCTCGGCCTCCTGGGCGGGGATGGTGATCTGCACCTGGGCTCCGGGAAAGAACGGGAGGTGATCGGCCAGGGGCACATCGTCGTCCCATGCCGGCACGATCGACAGGCGCGCACTGCCGCTCCGAATCGAGATCTTGCCCTTCCAGCGGTCGATGAATCCCTTGATGCCTTTGAAGCCTTGCCCCCGGCCAGGATCGCGAAACCGGCTCACGCCCTGGATCAGCGCGGCCTCGAGCGCCGCGCCGTCGCCCCAGCGCTCGCCGAACCGGCTGGCGTGAGTGCTCTCCAACGACCGGCGGAACCCGACACCCGAGTCGCTCACGGCGATCACCGCGACCCGCCGGCCCAGCCGCCGCCGGAAGGTGTACACCTGCACCGCCACCCATCCACTGGTACCGGCGTGCTCCACAATATTCTGGCACGCTTCCGAAAGCGCCATACTGAATCGCCCGGCCGCACCCCGCTCGAGCCCGAGCTCGCCGTGAAGAATCCGGGAGGAGACATCGCTGATCTTCTCCACCACCTGGTGCACGTCTTCCATCGCCCTCACGGGTGTGACGTCGAGCAGCACGTCGCTGGGTCCGGTGGCCGCGGCCTTGGGCACCCTGCCATGCAGCTCGAACAGCTCCGCCGCGTGGCGGAAGAACCCGACCCGCGCCCAGTAGCGCTTCACGTCGTCGCTGATGGGCACGGTGAACAGCGGGCGCTCGCCTTTGGCCTCGGCGATCGCCTGCCCCGCGGTCAGCATGCCGATCAGGCCGTAGGGCGAGGCCCACTGCGCGGCGCGGGCGTCCACCAGCAGTTTTTCTTCCGCCGGCCACGCGCCGAAGCCGGCGGCGAACTGCTCGAAGCTGCGGTCGTCGAAATGCGCGGGCACCTCGATCACCCGGGTCACGGCATCACCAGCTCACCGCGGAGGTGGCTCGACAGTCCGCCGGCGCCGCGGAACGCAGCGTTGCGCGACGCCATGACGTTGGCGTGGCGGATGGCCGCTTCCACCGAGTCACCCGCGAACAGCCGGGCCGCCGCCGCCGCCCCGAACACGTCGCCACACCCGGTGGGATCGAGGGCGTCGACGGCCGGCGTGGAAATGAGGGCGGAGCGGAGCGTGGTGGACGGCGGGACGGCGGAACGGCTGAGAGGCGGTTCCGCCTCTTTACCGTCCCTCCACCCATCGAACCCCGGCGCCGCCACATACGCCGCCCCCTTTGCCGCGAGCGTGACGATCAGCAGCGACGTGCCGGTCCCGATCGCGTCGGCGGCAAGGCTCATCGGGTCGGGAGAGAGCTGACGCATCTCGTCCTCGTTCAATTGCACCACGTCGAAGCAGCCCAGCCAGGCCGCGGCGTCCTGCAGCGGCCGGGGGATCCGCACGCCGTCGTGCTGCATGCCGAGCAAGAGGCTGTGGAGGTCCACGTAAATCGGTCCGCTGAACCCGTGCCGGAGCGCCTGCGCCGTGCCGAGCGTGAGCTCGAAGCCGGAGATGAAGTTCAGGTAGATGGCATCGAGATCCCGGACCATGGGGCCGAGCTCTCCCCAGGTCCATCCCGGCACGCCGCCGGACATCCGTTCGGTGCGGCGTTCCGTGGAGTAATAGTGCAGCACGACGCGGTTGTTGGGCGCCGGCACCTCGACGCAGCGGCCGCCAGGCGTCAGCCGCCCCAGCCGGCCGAGAAACTCGCGTGCCTGGGGCGCGAGATCCTGTCCCACTTTGATCAGGGGCACGATCTCCCAGCCGTCGGCCACGCTCGCGTCGAGACTGGCCAGCGCGTAGGCGATGCCGCCCCACTCTTCCACCGGCGCCGCGCTGGGGTCGCGCCCGTAGATCTGGTCCCACACCAGAGAGCCGAGGATCCCGATCTTAGGCATCCAGGAACGTCTTCGCCGCCCCATACACGCCCGCCGTACCCACCAGCTCACCGGGCACGATGCGGCAGGCTGCGACCGCGGGTTTGAAGGCGCGCCGCGCGGTCTCCCGGCGCAGAGGGATGAAGAGACGGTCGCCGGCGAGGGTCACACCCCCGCAGATGACCACCACCTCGGGGTTGAAGAGGTTGAGCAGGTTGGCGACTCCGGCGCCGAGGAACTTGGCGGTGTCGTTCACCACTTCGAGGGCCAGCTCGTCCCCGTCGTGCGCCGCTTCGTAGACCGTCTGCGCCGTGATCCGTGTCATGTCACCACCGACGTAGTTCGGCAACCGGGTCTCGGCGCCTGCCTCGATCGCCTCGATCGCCCGGAGCGCGATATTGGGTCCCGAGGCATAGGCCTCGAGACAGCCGTAATTGCCGCACTTGCAGCGCCGCCCTTCGGTGTCGATGGTGGTGTGGCCGATCTCACCCGCCAGGTCCGAGGCGCCGTGGTAGAGCCGGCCCTCGAGGATGATTCCGCCGCCCACGCCGGTGCCGATGGTGATGCCGATCGCGTGGCGCGAGCCTCGCGCGGCGCCCACCCACCATTCCCCCAGCACCGCGCAGTTGGCGTCGTTGTCCAGCTCGGCAGGGAGGCCGAGCCGGTCGCGGATGATCTGCCGGAGCGGGAGGTTCACCCAGCCGAGGTTGGGCGTCAACAACACCACCCCGCTCTTGGTGTCGAGCGGGCCCGGTGCGCCCACGCCGACGCCGAGGATCTCGGCGTCCGGCAACTCCCGCCGGGTCGTCGCGATGCAGCGCTCGGCCAGGGAGACGAGCCGGTCGACCACGGCGCTCGCGCCGGCCTCCGCCTGGGTCGGCTCGCTCGCGAGCGCATGCAGGGTGCCGCCGTCCTCGGCCACGCACCCCACCACCAGGTTGGTCCCGCCGATGTCAATGCCGAGGACGAATCGCACGACGCTCCTCCGCTGCAGCCACCATGGCCGTCGCCTCCACTACGGTCTCGACCGGGAGCTCACGCATGCAGCGATGATGGCCCAAAGGACAGACCCGCGGGCCGTGATCGGAGCAGGGCCGGCACGCGAGGCCGGGGTGCCCCAGGGTCAGATCGCCCGCCCCCCGGGGGCCGAAGCCCTGCTCGGGCACGGTCGGTCCGAAGATCGCGACCAGCGGCGTGCCCACCGCGGTCGCGAGATGCAGCGGCGCCGAGTCGTTGGTGACCAGCACCCGGGCTCGGCGGATCAGCGCCGCCGAGGTGCGCAGGCTGAGTTCGCCGGCGGCACTCCACACCCGGTCAGGCGCAGCGGCGACCACCTCCTCGGCCAGGGCGGCGTCGCCATCTCCGCCCACCACCACGACCGCGCTCTCCAGCGCGGCCACCAGCGCCGGGTAATGAGGCCACCGCTTGGTGCCCCAGATCGAGCCCGGCGCGATCGCCGTGAATCCCGGCGCGATCCCTCGGTCGGCGAGCCACCGGTCGGCCGCCGCCTCATCCTCGACAGTGAGCCCGAGCGAGACCGGCGGTGCCGTGCGGGCCGAGCTCCCCGCCAAGGCCAGCAGACGCTCGACCTCGTGCCCCGCCTGGGCTCGGGGCACGCGCGTGGTATAAGTAATCGCGGCGGGACTGTCCGCGAAGCCCGTGCGCTCGGGCACACGAGCCAGCAGCGCCAGCGCGGCCGACCGCCAGGAGCGGTGAGGCAGGTACGCCCGCGCGTACCGCCTCTTCCGGAGCACCGCTCCCATCCGCCAGAGTCCGGCCCAACCGGCCTCGCGACCCCGCTTGTCGTACGATATCACCGCGCCGAGCGCGGGATGACCCTGGAGCAGCCCCGCCGCCGCCGGTGTCACCACCACGTCCACCGGCCCGAACCGCTCGGCCAGCGCCGAGAGCAGCGGCGTGGTCAGGACCACGTCGCCCAGAAACGCCGTCTGGATGACCAGCGTGGCGTTCCGCCGTTCCGCCGTTCCGCCCCCCTGCCGTTCCGACGTCAGTCCACCTGGAGCACGGCCAGAAACGCCTCCTGGGGGATCTCAACCGCCCCGATCTGCTTCATCCGCTTCTTTCCCTCCTTCTGCTTCTCCAGGAGCTTGCGCTTCCGGGTGATGTCGCCACCGTAGCACTTGGCGAGCACGTCCTTGCGGAAGGCGGAGATGGTCTCCCGGGCGATGATCTTGTTGCCGATCGCGGCCTGGATCGCCACCTGGTAGAGCTGGCGCGGGATCAGCTCCTTCAGCTTCTCCGCGACCTTGCGGCCGTATTCCTGTGCCTTGTCGCGGTGGATGATCACGCTGAAGGCATCGATCGGATCGCCGTTGATGAGCAGGTCGAGCTTGACCAGCTCGGCCTCGCGGTACCCCGCCATCTCGTAGTCGAGCGAGGCGTAGCCCCGGCTCAACGACTTCAGCTTGTCGTAGAAGTCCAGCACGATCTCCCCCAGCGGAAAGTCGAAATGGAACTCGACCCGCGAGGTATCGATGTAGTGCATCCCGTTGTACACCCCGCGCCGCTCCTGGCCCAGCTTCATGATCCCGCCGATGTAGTCGGCCGGCGCCATGATGCGGGCCTTCACGTAGGGCTCGTCGATCCGCGCGATCGAGGCGGGGTCGGGCAGATTGGAGGGATTCTCCAGCAGGAGCATCTCGCCGTCGGTGGCATAGACGTGATACTCCACGGTCGGCACGGTGCTGATGAGGTCGAGGTTGAACTCCCGCTCGAGCCGCTCCTGCACGATCTCCATGTGCAGCAGTCCGAGGAATCCGCAGCGAAACCCGAAGCCGAGCGCGGTGGACGACTCCGGCTCGTACTGCAGGCTCGCGTCGTTCAGCCGGAGCTTTTCCAGGGCGTCGCGGAGTCCCTCGTACTGGTCGGAGTCGGTGGGGTAGAGACCGGCGAACACCATGGACTTCACCTCGCGGTATCCCGGGAGGAGCTCGCCGACCAGATGGTGCGCGTCGAGGATGGTGTCGCCCACCCGGGCGTCGCGCACGTCGCGCAGGCTGGCCACCAGGTACCCCACCTCGCCAGCTTCGAGCTGCGGCGTCGGATGCTGGCCCAACTGGAGGTAGCCCACCTCGTCCACGTGATAGACGTCGTCGGGGTGGGCCCCGAACACGATCTCCATGCCCTCGCGCAAGGCCCCGTCCACCACCCGGATACTCGGGATCACCCCGCGATAGCGGTCGTAGTAGGAGTCGAAGATCAGCGCGCGGAGGGGCGCCTCCTCGTTGCCCCGGGGCGGGGGCACCCGCGCGACGATGGCTTCCAGTAGCTGGGGAACGCCGGTGCCCTCCTTGGCCGACACCGCCAGGATCTCCTCCCGCCTGGCTCCGATCAGGTCGATGATCTCCTGGGCCCGCTGTTCCGGCTCCGCCCCGGGAAGATCGATCTTGTTGAGCACCGGGATGATCTCCAGTCCCGCGTCCATCGCCAGAAAGAGGTTGCTCAGCGTCTGGGCCTGCACACCCTGGGAGGCGTCCACCACCAGGATCGCGCCCTCGCAAGCCGCCAGCGAGCGGGAGACTTCGTAGGTGAAATCCACGTGGCCCGGCGTGTCGATCAGATTGAGCTCGTACTCGCTCCCGTCGCGCGCCGTGTAGCTCATCCGCACGGCATTGAGCTTGATGGTGATCCCGCGCTCGCGCTCGAGATCCATGGTGTCGAGGAGCTGCTCGCGCATCTGGCGCTTTTCGACCGCGCCGGTCGCCTCGATGAGGCGGTCGGCCAGGGTGGATTTGCCGTGGTCGATGTGGGCGACGATACAGAAGTTGCGAATGCGGGACTGGGACATGGGCGGAAGATAGCGGGGCCGCGTCGGCGGGGCAGCGAGCGCATGCCGATGGCGGTGGGTACTCTTCTGCGTGACCGAAACCCATTCCGCTGCCGCGCGCCCACACGCTCGCACCTCCGCCGCCGACCTCGGCATGCTGCTCGTCGCCCTCATCTGGGGCGTCAACTTCACGGTGACCAAAGGCGCCTTTGCGCGGTTCCCGCCGCTCGCGTTCACCGGCGTGCGCTTCGTTCTCGCGAGCCTGCTGCTGGTGCCGCTGGTCCATCGATTGGAGGGGGCAGGTCCGCTGCCTCGCGGGGCGCTCACCCGGCTGATCGTGCTCGGCGTGGTCGGCAATACCCTCTACCAGCTCGCCTTTATCTCCGGGCTCGCCCGCACCACCGCCTCCAACAGCTCGCTCATCCTCGCCGCGATGCCCTCGCTCGTGGCGACGCTCGCCGTCGGGCTGGGATTCGAGCCCTTCCGGCCCAAGGTGCTGGCCGGGGTGGTGGTGGCGACCGCAGGCGTCGTCCTCGTGGTGGCGGCACGCGGCGCCGGGTTCGGCGAAGCGACGATGGCGGGCGATCTGCTGACCCTCGGGGCGTTGATCTGCTGGGCCGGATACACCCTGGGGCTCCGAGTCCTGCCCCCGGAGATCTCGCCGCTGCGCGTTACCATGGTCACCACGGTCGCGGGAACGCCCGGCCTGGTGCTGGCGGGCGTGCCGGAGATGCTCGGTATGGACTGGAACGCCGTAGGGTGGCCGGGGTGGGCCGCGCTGGGCTATGCCACCGTGTTCTCGCTGTTGGTCGCCTACCTGATCTGGAATCGCAGCGTCAAAGTCGTGGGCCCGAGCCGGACGGTGATCTACATGTGCCTCACGCCCCTCATCGCGGTCGCCACGGCCGCCGTGTTTCTGGGGGAGCGGCCGATGCCGCTGCAGGCAGTCGGCGCGGTGCTGATCATCGGGGGGGTGTTGTTGACCCGAGGGAAAAACATGAACGTGGAAAAACGTGAACCGTGAACGGTTCACGTTTTACTCTACTATCTCTGCTCTGCTTTCGGCATTCCAGGCCGGTCTCCGCGGCGCGCTGCCGATCTCCCGGCCCAGGTAGTACAGCAGCTTCAGGATACGCGACTCCTTCTCGCTGTCGATCTTCTCCGCCGAGTCGGTGACCCGGTGGTAGTCCGGGTGCACGCCATTGAAGAAGAAGAGCGCGGGCACGCCTTTGCGGGCGAAGTTGTAGTGGTCGGAGCGGAAGTAGAACCGCTCCTCCGGCCAGCGGTCGTCGATCGCGACCATTCGGAGCTCCGGGTGCGCCGCGTTCACCCGCTCGAGGGTGGCGCCGAGGTCCGAGTGCTCCTTGCCGATCGCCACGATGGTGTCGGCCCAGTTGCGGCCCAGCATGTCGAGATTGATGTCCGCCACGATCTGCTCCAGCGGCACCGTGGGATGTTCGCTGAAATACCGGCTTCCCCAGAGCCCCTTTTCTTCGCCGCTCACGGTCAGGAAGATGACCGACCGCCTGGACCGGCCTCCCGGGCGGCTGAACGCTTCGGCCAGCTCCACTACGCCGGCGGTGCCCGACGCGTTGTCGTCCGCGCCGTTGTTGATGCTGTCGAACGGGCTCGGTGTGACCCCGATGTGATCCATGTGCGCGGAGAACACCAGGTATTCGCCGCGCAGCTCAGGATCGCTGCCCTCGACGATCCCGATCGTGTTGGGGGCGCTGAGCGAGTCGACTACGGTCTCCTTGAGGGTCAGCTCGGCCGTCATCCCGGGCAGCTCCCGCGCCACCGCGCCCGGTGCCTTCCGCACCTCGGCCAGATTCACCTTGGCGGTCCGCAGCACCGCCGCGACCGCGGCCTCGCTCACCTCGACCGACGGCGGCGCGTTGAGCCGGAGATCCATGCCGTAGCGATCTGGCGCCGCGCTCGGGATCCGCGCCGCGAAGGCCGCGGCATCGAGGTTGGAGAGCGCCACGATCGCCTTGGGCTGGCTGAGCCGGATCGCGCGAGCCACCTGGGTCGCGTTCGGGGGAATCGGCCAGGAGTAGTCGTGCACGTAGAGTACGACTTTGTCCCGCAGCTTCATCGAGGCCACCGCCTCCGGCGTGACCGCGCCGCCGACCAGCACCACGGGGCCGCCGACCGCTGCCAGCGGGACGTCGCCCGAGACGAATCGAGCCGCGCGGTCGAACGGCGCGGTGGCGGAGACGCCTCCCACCCGAAGCACGACCTGCGAGCCGGCCAGGTGGAGACGACGGCGGGTGATGGGATATCGCTGGAGCCAGGCGCCGTTCTCGCCGCCGGGGCGAAGGCCGAAGCGGCGGAATTGGTCGGCCACATACCGCGCGGTGAGCTCGAGACCCCGGCTCGGCGTGTCCCGGCCGAGCATGGAATCGTGCGCCAGGATACCGATCCGCCTGGCCACGTCCGAGGGAGTGATGGTGCTGGCCGCGGACGCGGCGAGTCCCGGGGGGTCGGCGGCCTGTGCCGCGAGAGCACCAGGGGCCCAGAGCCCCACGGCCAGCGCGAGAGTCGCGAGTATGACGAGCATGCGGACGGTCATCGCTCCTCCACCAGCCGCCGGTAACTTCCGGGGTTCCACCGGGGACGCTCCGGCGCATTGGCCACCGCGGCACTCACGTGAAATACCAACCGCGCCAGCCGTGAGGCCTTCTCGGCGTCGATCCGGTCCGCCGCGTCGCCGGGCTGGTGGTAATCGGTATGCGTGCCACTGGTGAAGAACAGCACCGGGACGCCTTTCACCGCGAAGTTGTAGTGGTCCGACCGGTAGAAGATCCGCTCCTCGGGCCAGCGGTCCGCCAGGGGCGCCATCCGAAGCTCGGGATGCGCCGCGCCGACCCGGCGGAGCGTCTCGCCCAGGGTGGACATGTCGGGCCCGGTGACGATCACCGAATCCGGCCAATTGCGGCCGATGAGATCCATGTTGAGATCGGCCACGACGTCACCCAGCGGCACCGTGGGATGCCGCACGTAATAATCGCTGCCCCAGAGCCCCTTCTCCTCGGCACTCGGAACCAGGAACAGCAGCGACCGGTCTGGCCGTGCCTCGGGCCGGCTGAACGCTTCCGCCATCTCCAGCAGGGCGGCCACGCCGGAGGCGTTGTCGTCCGCGCCGTTGAAGACGCTGTCGGCCTGGCCGGGCCGGACGCCGACGTGGTCGAGATGGGCGGAGATCACCACGTACTCACCGCGCCGCCGGCGGTCTCCGCCCTCGAGCACCGCCGCGAGGTTCGGCACCGCCGCCCGTTCGAGATAGTGGCGCACGAGCCGAAGATCAACCCGGAGCCCCGCCATCTCCCTCACCGACAACGTGTCCATGGCGCGGAGCCGGGGGAGGTCGAGCGCTGTGGCCGACGCCACCTGACCCAGAGCCCCCTCGCGGAGCTCGACTACCGGAGCTCGGTCCTCCCGGTCGCGAAAATCGGGTGTCAGCCGGGGCTCCAGGGAGCTCTCGATGCGGCGGGCGAAGGTGGAGGAATCACGATTGGAGACGAGAATCACCGCCCGCGCCACGGCGGCGATCTCCTCCACCCGCTCGCCAAGGTCGAACGGCAGCGGCTGCTCGAAGTCGGGCACCAGGAGCACGATGCGGCCCCGCAGCTCGGGTCTCGCCGTGACGGCTGGGCTGAGTGGGCCCGCCACGAGAACCGCGCTGCCTCCGATCGGCTTCCCCGACACCTGGCCGCTGATCAGCCGTACATCGTCGCCGAATTTCGCCCGGCCGCGTGCGCCGCGGGCGGACAGCTCGAGCGACGAGGCGCCGGTGTCCACCGTCCATCGCGACACGCCGAACCGCTGCAGATAGGTTCCGGCCTCACCCGCGGGCCGGAGCCCGAGCCTGCGGAACTCCCCGGCGACATATGCCGCAGCGCGTTCCAGGCCCGGACTCGGCGTATCGCGGCCCAGCATCGAGTCGTGGGCCAGGATCTCGATTCTCGACTGGAGGTCGGTCGCGGTGATCGTTTCCGCGGCCCCGTCGAGAGGCCCCGGCGCCTGTGCGTGGAGGGTTTGGCCAATCAGGAGAGCGAACAGCGGCAGGAGGCGCGCCATCATCCGCCGATCATGGCTTTCGCCGGCGAAGCTCCGGCTCGCCGGTGCTTTGAGGCTCCGGCCGCGGCTTTGCCGCCCCCTCTGGCCGCGGCTTTGCCGCCCCCTCTGGCCGCGGCTTCCTCGCGGCCTCCGGGCGCCGGGTGCGCTCGACGGCCCTCAGACCTTTCGGCGCGGCCTCCGGCGCTACCGGTTCGGTGCGCCGTCGCTCCTCGGGGGTGCTCTCCCGGGCCACGGGCCGGGAGGGAACCGCGCGGAGTGGCGGGGCAGTGCGGGGCGCCGGCCGTTCGAAGGACATCCCCGGCGCGGGCACCGAGCCACGGCCCCCAACATCCTGGCTGGTGCGGGCCGCGTCTCCGCCGCCCCGCCGCTCGGCGGGCTCGCTCCCGCGCACCCGGGTCACGTAGTGGCGTCGAGGGTCCGCGTCGCGAAACACGAAGCGCGGGCCGGGCCGGACCGGCCGGGACATGACCACGTTCCGTCCCTCGCCCGACCGATAGGGATAGAACCGGGGATCGTCATAGATCACCACCCGGAATCGGGCGCAGGCCTGACGGTACGGGTCCCACTCGTCGTACTTGGCGTAAGCATGGCAGTCGTAGCAGACGAAGCGGGGATAGTCGTAGCGGCGCTCCACGTAGTACGGGCTGATGTCGTAGTCGTAGTCCCCGCCGGGGGCGATCCGCGCCGCCAGATCGGTCAGGACCACATAGGGGTCGCCCCGAATCCGGCCGCCCTCGATCAGGCGGTAGTCCCAGTAATCGCCCCGGGCAATGTCCTCGAAGTCGAACGGGTGGGCAGACGCGATGGCGAACAGGTACCCCACGCCGGGGTAGTCATCCACGATGAACGAGCGGCCGCCCCGGCCGCCGGTGACCTCCAGCTCGCGGGCCTGGCGGACATAGGTCTCGCCCCAGGGCTCCCGGGGAAAAAGCACCGTGAGCCGTCCGTCAGTGTCCACCCGAAAGACCGCGACATGGGCCGGCCGCTCCGCGCCGAGGTAGACCCGGGCCGCCTGGCCCCGGCGGTACGGATCGTCCTGGTCGGCCCACACGGCCACCCGACCCGGCGCCGCGACGGTGATCCGTCGAGCTGGGGGGTGCACGGTGGTGTCGATTGAAGTGGAGCTGGAGAGCGGGAGGCCGGCGAGCAGCACCCAACCCAGCGTGACGAACATGGTTCCTCCGGACGCTCCGGGCGTATCCAACGCCTGGCAGCAGGCGCCGTGCCAGAGGTGACCAACCGGTTAAGATACACGAGCGTAAGGCGTTGACAAACGCGAATCGGCCGCGTCCTCGCCCGCCGCGTCACCGCCGCCGGACACCCGCCGCCAACCCATTCGGCGTTGCCCGGCGCTGCAAACCCCAATACGTTGCGCCCTTCATGATCAAGTCTGGGCGACTCGATCTCCTCGACCCGCTGGACGTCTCCCGGCTCGGCGGGATCGAAGTGATCACCGAGGGGGTGGTGGAAGGCTTTCTGACCGGACTGCACCGGTCGCCCCGGCGCGGCTTCTCGGTCGAGTTCGCCGAGCACCGGATGTATCAGCCGGGCGACGAGCTGCGGTACGTGGACTGGAAGATCCTGGGCCGCAACGACCGGTTGTACGTGAAGCAGTTCGAGGAAGAGACCAACCTGCGCGCCATGGTCGTCTGCGACGTCAGCCGCTCCATGGCGTGGACCAGCGACCCCGACACGGTGCTGCCCAAGCTCGCCTACGCCCAGCGGCTCATCGCCGCGCTCACCCTGATTCTGCTGCGCCAGCGCGACGCGACCGGTCTCATCGCCTTCGACGAGGAGGTGCGCGCGGTGTTGCCGCCGCGGGCCCGGCTCAGCCATTGGCGCCACCTGGTGCAAACGCTCGCGGGGCTCGAGGCCGGATTGGGCACCGCCGCGGAGCCGGCGCTTCAGCGGGTGGTCGCTCAACTCCGCCGGCGGGGACTCGTGGTCTTCGTATCCGATCTCCTGCTCGACCGGGACCTCGCGCTCAAGGCTCTGCGATTCCTTCGACACCGCGGCCATCAGGTGCTGGTGTTGCACGTGATGGATCCCGGTGAGCTGACCTTGAGCGGTCCGGCCGAGGCGCGGTTCGAGGACCCGGAGACCCGGAGCGCGGTCGTGCTGCGCCCGCGGGACTGGGCCGGTCCCTATGGCGAGACGGTGCGCCATGTCGTGGGAGAATGGCGGCTCGCCTGCCGCCGCCACGGCATCCGCTATCATCGGGTCACGACGGACACGCCCTACGGGACGGTGTTGCGCGAAGCCCTGGCCCCCGACCCGCGAACGGGATGATCGGCTTCCTCCATCCTTGGGCGCTGCTCGCGCTGACCGCTGCGGGGATTCCGATCCTGCTCCACCTGCTGGCCCGGCGCGAGCCGCCGACCGTCGTCTTCCCCGCCGTCCGCTATCTCATCACGACCACCCGCGAGCACCAGCGCCGGCTCAAGCTGCAGAACCTGCTGCTGCTGCTGGTGCGCACCGGTCTGCTGATCGTGCTGGTCCTGGCGGCGGCGGGGCCGACCCTGCCACTCCGCGGAGTGCCCGGGCACGCGCCGAGCGCGCTGGTGCTGATCGTGGACAACTCGCCGAGCAGCGGCGCCGTGGTCGGCGGCTCGGCCCGGGTGGCGCAGCTTCGAGACGCGGGGAGGCGGGTGCTGGCCCGCGCCACCCCGGACGACGCGCTCTGGCTGCTCACGGCCGATGGCATTCCCCAGCGGGGCGACGCCGGGACGCTCACGACCCAGCTCGATTCGCTGGACGTCTCGCCCCACCGGCTCGATCTGGGCGCGGCACTCACGCTCGCGCGCGCGGTGCTCGCCTCCGATGCGCGGCCGGGCGAGATCGTCATGCTGAGCGACATGCAGGCGAGCGCGGTCTCGCGGGCACAGCCGGGAGCACCGGCGCTGATCGGCCGGCCGGACGAGGCCCCGCCACCCAACGTGGGCATCGCCCAGGTGCAGACCGGGCCCCAACCGTGGTCGGGCGACGGCGGCCGAGTCAACATCGTGCTGGCCGGTGACTCGGGCCTGGCGGCGCCACTCACCGCGCGGCTGGGCCAGCGGCCCCCGCGGCAGGCGCTGGGCCACGCGGGCGCGACGGCGAGCC
>JACCRH010000396.1 GCA_013813675.1 Gemmatimonadales bacterium | reverse complement strand
CCCAGGGTGGTGCTGGCCATGAGCCGGGACCGGCTGCTCCCCACCGGCTTCGAGACGGTGAATCCCGGCGGCACCCCGACGGTGGGACACTGGACCAGCATCGGAGTGGCCATCGGGTTCATCGTCTCCGGCACGTTCAACACGGTGCTGGCGCTGTGCGCCTTCTTCTTCGTCGCCTCGTATGCCCTATCGTTCGTGAGCGTGTTCGCCCTCCGGCGGAAGGAGCCCGACACGCCGAGGCCGTATCGGGTGCCAGGCTTTCCTTACACCACCGGACTGGTCCTGGCCGCTTCGGTGGCCTTCCTCGCGGGCATTGTGGTCACCGACTGGAGCAATAGCTGGAAGTCGCTGCTGCTGCTGGCGGCCAGCTATCCGCTCTACCGGCTCATCGTGGCCGCGAAGAACCGGCCGGGCGGGAGCTAGCGATGCGATTCACCCGTGCCATCGTTCGCCCCCCGGCGGACGGCTTCGCCGCGGGGATCACTTCGTCAGGCCTGGGCCCGCCGGACCTGACGCTCGCGCTGGAGCAGCACGAGGCGTACTGCCGGACGCTGGAGCGACTGGGGGTCGCCATCGTCAAGCTGGATCCCGATCCGGACTTTCCGGACTCCACCTTCGTCGAGGACACCGCGATCGTCACCGGGCGGGGCGCGATGCTCACCCGTCCGGGGGCCGCGAGCCGCACCGGTGAGGTGGCGGCGGTTGGCGCGGCGCTCCGAGGTTGGTTTCCCCAGCCGGCGGAGATCGCCGCGCCGGGAACGGTGGACGGCGGTGATGTATGCGAGGTGGGGCGGCACTTCTTCGTCGGTCTCTCCGAGCGAACCAATCGCGAGGGTGCGGCTCAGCTGGCCGGCTGGCTGGCGGGCCACGGCTTCAGCGCCAGCGTCATCGACATCCGGGGCATGCCCGGTCTGCTGCACCTGAAGACAGGACTTTCCTGGCTCGGTGAACTACGGCTGCTCGCAGCCGGCGAGATTGCCGAACACGAGGCGTTGCGCGGATGGGAGATCGTCCGGGTGCCGGAAGGGGAGGCGTACGCCGCCAACTGCATCAGGGTCAACGGCGCGCTGCTGGTCGCCGGGGGGATGCCGGCGACCAGCGCACTGCTCGGCGGGCTGAGCTACCAGCTCGTGCCGCTCGAGATGTCGGAGTTCCGGAAGATGGACGGCGGCCTGAGCTGTCTGTCGGTGCGCTGGTGATTGTTGCCGTGTCGGCGGGCGCGTGGCGCGGGCTGGCCGAGCTCCTATTGCACCCTGACCACCCGCCCCACCGACGGCACTCCGTTCCGGTTCAGCAGGAACAGCATGTAGTGCCCCGGCGGCGCCCGCCGGGCGTTCGCCGGCGTCGTCACCCGCACCGAGCCGGATGCCGGCGAGAAAGCGAGCGTGTTGGCGCGCTGGCTGGCGTCGAAGGCGTGGGTGACCGACCCCAGCCGGATCCACCGCACCTGGGTGATCTGGGCCGCATTCGGGGTGCTCACCGTAAATGTCTCGCCGTACCCGACCGTAGTCTTGGACAAGCTGGTGACGGTAGGACGCGCGCCCATGAACAGGTACGGGGGCCGGAAGATTTCGTGGCTGCGCCGGGCCGGATAGAGTTGGCCATTCAGGTCGGCCGCATCGCCGCTGGCGCCGTGGAGCACCGTGCCGTCGGGCAGCAGGAGCGACACGGCGTGATAGACCCGGTCAACACTGTTGGCGGCGAGCTGGGTCCACTGCCCGGTCTGCGGGTTCCACAGCTCGGCCGCCCGCACTGCGCCCGAGAGCGTGTTGAAGCCCGGTGCGCTGGTGCCGCCGGTGACCAGCACCTGGCCGTCCGGCAGGATCGTGGCGTTCAGGTGCCGCCGGGCGACTTGCATCGGATCGGTGCTCTTCCACGCCGGCTTCGTGAGATTCAGGTCGATGGTCTCCGCGGTCGCCGTGGGGGTGGGGGACCTGGCGTCGGGGGTGCTGCGGCTCGGGTGCCCGCCGCCGCCGACCACCAGGACCTTGCCGGTCTCGTACATCACCGCCGAGCCGTAGTCGCGGTTGAAGCGCCAGAGGTGTTTGAGGGCCGTCGTCGTACTCCACTTGCCTCGGCCCTTGGCGGTGACCACATCCACGTCGAGCCAGCGGGCCTGCACCCGCTCGCCGGCGTAGAACACCTTCCCGTTCGGCGCCAGGAACTGGTAGGGATAGTACGGCAGCGTCAGGCTTGCGCCGGGGAGTCGCACCCACTTCCCCGCTTCCCATATCTCCGGCACCAGCACCACGTTCGACGCCGAGTCCCGGCCCGCCACCGTGACCAGCCGTCCGTCGGCGAGCGTGGTCACCGTGGGATACCAGCGGCCCTGGGCCATGGTCGGCAGGCCCGAGACCCAGGTCTCGCTGACGGGGTCGAAGATGTTGGTCTTCCGAAGCCCGCGGTCGTCGTCGTAATGGCCGCCGGACACCATGAGCCGGCCATCGGCCATGAGCGTGTGCCCGGAGCAGAACAGCATGTCGGCCGCCGGCAGCGACCGCGCCGAGCTGGGCGGTCCGGTGGCGGGGTTCCAGAGCCGCGGCTGGGCCATGGCGGTGGTGCCCGCCTCGTACTTGCCCCAGGCGAGGAGCTTGCCGGTCGGCAGCAGGCTCAGGTGCAGCGGGACGATGTCCCAGGACACCGGCGGGTCCCAGCTGCCCGTCGTCGCCGAGGCCGGCAGCGGGCTCAGCGTGACGCCGGCCGATGCAACGGTTGCCGATCCGGCCGTGAAGCGCACCAGGTGCGGTCCGGTGCCCGCGATCCCGAGGTCCCCGAACCTGGCGACGCCGTTGGATCCGGTGGTGGCGGTCGGCGTGCCCTGCAACCTGCCCGAACCGCTCGCGATGCTCGCCGTGACCACGACACCAGCGACCGGGTTTCCGCTCGCATCCTTGACCGTGACCCTGGGCTGCCGGCTGGGGTCCCACACCTCCCGGTCCGGTGCGGTCGCCGGCGGCTGGATGGTGGCATCTATGGTCGCTGGCGGCCCCACGGCGAGCGCGGGGCCCAAGTCGGCATCGGGCCGGGTGGCGTCGTCGCCCCCGCAGGTCGCCGAAGCGATCGCGAGCGAGGCGGCGAGGGCGAGGGAGCAGACGCGGGAGGAGGGGGTTCGCATAAGAGAATTTGCCCTCCGGGTCGTGCCGCCGCTACCGAACGCGCCACGAAGGGGTGCCGAACGTCACGCGGAGGTTTCCGGGAAAAGCGCTGGCGGCGGGCTCCCCGACCTCCCAACTTACGTCACTGCCACAACCAGGAGGTGAGCATGACACTGGCAACCGAGGCTCGGCCGCGCACCGCGTACCGGGTCAGAGCACAGAGCGTCGAGGCCTGCAGCTGCTCCCACGGCTGCAACTGCCAGTTCGGCGGGACGCCGAACGAGGGCATCTGCGAGTTCGTGATCGGCTACGAGGTCCAGGAGGGACGCTTCGGCGACGTGGACCTCAGCGGGCTCCGTGCCGTCGTCGCCGCGAAGTATCCCAACGCCATCCACGAGGGGCACGGCCACGTGGTGCTCTTCGTGGACGAGGGAGCGCGCCCGGAACAGGTGAACGCCTTTACCACCATCCTCTCAGGCCAGGCCGGCGGCATGCCCTGGGAGGCGTTGGCCGGCACCATCGAGCGCTTCGAGGGCCCGATCGCCAAGCCGATCGATCTCGCGGTCGACGGGCAGCGGGCGCATGTCCGCATCCCGGGCACGGTCGAGCTGGAGACGACGCCCCTGCGTGACCCGGTCACCGGGCAGGAGAAGGAGGTGCACATCACCTACCCCAAGGGCGGCTTTTTCTGGAACGACGGCAACGTGGTGACCACCCGCACGATGCGGGTGGACTACGAGTCCCTTCGCATGGAGTGGCCCAGCAAGTACGCCTCGACGGCCGAGGTGAACTGGAGCAACGCCGGCTGAGCTTACTGGAGCGGCTGCTGCGCCGCGACCGCGCGGTGGCGGCGATCGCGCTGCTCTCCTTGACGGCGATCGCCTGGGCTTCCCTCCTCCGCCTGCGGTCGGGAATGGCCCCGGCGGAGGGCGCGGACATGGCCATGCCCGGCATGCCCGCCTGGTCCGCGCTCGAGCTGCTCCTGCTCTTCCTGATGTGGGTCACGATGATGGTGGCCATGATGCTGCCGTCGGCCGCGCCGATGATTCTGCTGGTCGCCACGGTCCACCGGCGCCGTCGGGAGCGCGCCAGCCCGGCGGCGCCCACGGCGATCTTCGCGGCGGGGTACCTCC
>JACCRH010000416.1 GCA_013813675.1 Gemmatimonadales bacterium | reverse complement strand
GATTCCAGGCGTGCCGTGATATGATCCGCTCCGCACCACCAATCGTGGTTGCCCAGCACGGCGAATCGCCCATACGGCGCGGGGATGCTCCCCATGGCCGTCGCAACCGAGTCGACCGCCGCCTTGTCGCTGCTGACGAAGTCGCCGCCCAGGAGCAGGACATCGGGCTCGGCAGCTCGCAGCGCGCGATACGCCGCCTCCAACAGGTCGGGATTGGTGGCTGGTCCGGCGTGGAGATCGGACGCGTAGGCGATGCGGAGCGGGCGCGCAGGTGCTGCCTGGAGGGACACGTCGATGCGCTGTCGCACCGTTCGCACCCGCGGCTGGAGCCCGAGTGCCCGGCGCAGGCGAAAGGGCCAGCCACCGATGGACAACAACGTCTCGACCAGACCACCGATGTGACCAATCTGCCGCAGGCGCGGAGGGGGTGGCGCGACGAAGCCGTCGTCCATCGAGAGGTCGTCCATCGAGCAAATGTATACCCGAGGCACCAGACGCTCAGGTGGCGCGGGCCCCCGGACAGCCCTTCTGGTGATCCGCCCAGGCCACGAACCGGACGAGAAAGCTCGCGATGAACTGTCGGGTCCCATCGTCGATCAGGCGACCGGCTGCGTCGAACTTTTCATGGGCGCGGCCAACCAGGAGTTCGGGTTGCAACATCACCGGCGTGTTGGTGAGCACGAACGACTGCCGGAGCTGCATCTGACCCCGGGCCGTCCCCGAGAACCCGGTGGAGGCCCCCATGATGGCCGTCGGCTTCCCTTCGAGAGCACTGGCGTGGAGCGGTTGCGAGAGCCAGTCGATGGCGTTCTTCAGTACGCCGGGCACCCCGTGGTTATACTCCGGTGTGGCTAAGAGCCGGCCGTCGGCCCCCCGCACGGCGCTGGTGAGACGGAGAACGGACGCTGGCATGCCGGCGCCGTTGAGGTCTGCGTTGAAGAGGGGAATCTCCGCTCTCGGGCGGCTAGCAACAAGGCTCGATTCAGGGATGCCGAGCGCAGGCTTCCCGCCAGACCGACGACGCGCAACGTGGCCGCCCTGGCTGGGTCACTCACCTTGGCTCCTGTCCCTTGGAAGGTCTCGGCCTCGGGCGCTTCGGCGCCCCCCGCCGGTGTCGGCTTCCGCGAGGTGTTGAGGTGAAGATGCCACAGGGCCGACTTGGACACTTGCTAAGTCGCTACGTGGAAAGTGATTGGGGGGGGCTCGCTAATTGCAATTGCAGCCCCTGCGAGCCGCCGTAAACCCGGCTGAAGTCACATCGCTGCCACTCAAATCGGCCAACGAATATCTCCCAAACTCCTCGCATGCGCCATTCGAGTGCGGAAGGGCACTTCGTGGAGACGTCCCGGGAATTCTCGCGGCGGATTGTGGGTGACTTCCCCGGCGGCGGTCATCCGGACGACCCCTCCCCCGGCAGCAATGCGGTCCAGCGCATGGTCACCAGCACCGCGAGCAAGCAGCACCTGCTGACCGTGGTGATGGAGGACTACTACCACGTCTCGCCCCTGAAGAGCGTCGTCGCGCGGGGTCACTGGTCGCGCTTTGAAAAGCGGCTGGAGATCGGTACCCGGCAGACCCTCGCGCTGCTGGATGAATACAACGTGCGGGCGACCTTCTTCGTGCTGGGGTGGGTAGCCGACGCGGTGCCGGAACTGGTGCGCGAGGTGGGCGAGCGGGGTCATGAGATCGCGAGCAAGGGCTATTACCACCGCAATATCGGTGAGATGGCGCCGGGGGTCTTCCGCGAGGACCTGGCGCGCGCGCGGGAAGCGCTGGAAAAGGCTGCCGGCCGTCGGGTGCTGGGGTACCGAGTGGCGGAGGGTCGCTTCGGCCTCGGCGATCTTTGGGCGCTGAACGTGCTCGCCGAGGAAGGCTACGCTTACGATTCCAGTATCCGGCCACTCTTTCGAGAGTATGCCGCCGAGCCGTGGCGCCGCTTCGCCCACGAGCACCGCCATGGTGACAACCGCATCTGGGAGTTCCCCATCCCGGGCATCGACCTGCTGGGCTTCCAGATCCCGATCGCGGGTGGCAACTACTTCCGCCAGTTTCCCCATGCCATGGTCAAGCGGGCCGTGGCGTACTGGGACCGCACCTACGCCTCGCCGTTCGTGATGTATTTCCACACCTGGGAACTGGATCCTAACCAGCCCAAGGTGAACGGCGTGCCGCTCATGTCCCGGATCCGCCAGTACCGCAATCTGGACAAGATGGTCGGGTTCCTTCGGCACTATCTCAGCCACTACCAGTTTTCCAGCGTCGCCGACTACCTCGGGATCAGCCCCGGCGACTCCACCATTCCTTCCCCCGGCTCCCGCTTGGCCGCCGGCGCGGTCGCCTCCAACGGCGGCCTCAAGCTGCCCGCGGTCCCGAGTGCCGCGCCGACCCCGGAAACGGCCCCCCGCCCCGCCGTCAGTGTCGTGATTCCGTGCTACAACGAAGAGTTGATCCTGCCCTACCTCCGCAACACCCTGGAGAGCGTGGAGCGCGCCCTGGAGACGACCTACGAGCTGCACTTCCTGTTCGTGGACGACGGCAGCTCCGACGGCACCTGGGCCGCCCTCCAGCACACCTTCGGCGGGCGGCCCAACTGCACTCCGATCCGCCATGGGAGCAACCGGGGCGTCGCGGCCGCCATCATGACCGGGATCCGGGCCGCTGGAACGGAGATCGTCTGCTCGATAGATTGCGACTGCACCTACGACCCCCATGAGTTGGGCACCATGATCCCGCTCCTCCAGGATGGTGTGGATATGGTGACCGCCTCCCCCTATCACCCGCGCGGCTCGGTCAGGAACGTTCCCCAGTGGAGACTGGCCCTCTCACGTACCCTGTCCGGCATGTACCGGCTGATCCTGCATCAGAAGTTGGCGACGTACACCAGCTGTTTCAGAGTGTATCGCACGTCCTCGGCGCTCTCGCTGGGACCGCAACGCTCAGGATTTCTCGGGGTCGCCGAGATGATCGGCAGGCTCGATCTCGCCGGCGGGAGAATCGTCGAGTATCCCACCCAGCTGGAAGCCCGTTTACTCGGGCGATCGAAGATGAAGGTCTTGGTCACCATCTTCGGCCACCTGGGTCTCTGGAGCTCACTCGCGCTGTTACGGCTTCGCTCCCCCCGACACCCGCATCCCACCAGCATCCCGGCCGACTTGCCCACCACCGCAACATGACGTCTCCGGAGGCCCGTAGAGTCATCGTCGGGGGTGGAATCCTAGGGCTCACGCTCGCACTGCGGTTGCGGAGACTGGGCTATGACGTTGCTGTCGTGGAAGGCGCTGCGAGGGTAGGCGGACTGGCGATGCCGCAGGAACTGGGGGACTACACCTGGGACCGTTTCTACCACGTGACCCTCCTCTCGGATGCCAACCTGCGGGGTCTGCTCGCCGAGCTCGGCCTGGACGACCGGCTGCGGTGGGGGGTCACCCGCACCGGCTTCTTCACCGACGGCCGGCTGCACTCCTTGTCCTCCAGCATCGAGTTCCTGCGCTTCGCCCCCCTCTCCCTGGTCCAGAAGGCCCGGCTCGCGCTCACGATCCTGCGGGCGGCACACCTCCGCGACGGGCGAATGCTGGAGCGGGTGGCGGTCGCGGACTGGCTGCGACGCTGGTCGGGAAGCGCCACCTTTGAGCGGATCTGGCTGCCGTTACTGAAGAGCAAGCTGGGAGAGAACTACCGGGTCACTAGCGCCGCCTTCATCTGGGCCATCATCCAACGGATGTACGCCGCGCGGAACTCGGGCCTCAAGCGGGAGATGTTCGGCTATGTCGATGGCGGGTACGATTGCGTGCTCCAACGACTTCGGGCGCACCTCGAGAGTCTCGGCGTGCCGGTCCTGTCGGGCGCGCCGGTGGGCCAGGTGCGCGACGTGGGGGACGGCGTCGAGGTGACTCTCGACAACGGGGAGCTCCAGCGCTACCGGAGCGCGGTGCTCACCGTGCCGACCACCAAGCTGCAGGCGCTGTGTCCTCAGCTCACGTCGGCCGAGCGCGACCGACTCGGTCGGATCGTGTATCAGGGGATCGTGTGCGCGTCGTTCACCACGCGGAGACCCCTGGAAGGCTACTACGTTACGAACATCACGGAGTCATGGGTTCCGTTCACTGCCGTCATCGAGATGACCGCGTTGGTCGACCGGTCGTCGTTCGGTGGTAACAGCCTGGTGTACCTGCCGTGCTACCTGGCCGGCGACGACCCGCTCTGGGCGCGATCCGATGCCGAAATCCGGGCCAGCTTCCTTGGCGCCCTCGAGCGCATCTACCCCTCGTTCCGCTCGAGCGACGTGCTGGCGTTTAACGTGGCGAGGGTGCGCGAGGTGCTGGCGTTGTCGACCCTGAACTATTCGAGTGAGTCCCTGCCCCCCGTCCGCACCTCGCAGCCGGATATCTTCCTCGTCAACTCGGCCCAGATCGCCAGCGGCACCCTGAACGTGAACGAGACCATCGGTCTCGCGAATGCCAAGGCCGCCGAGCTCGCCGCCATCTTCGGCTCACCCACGGCGCCCACCCGCAATCTGAACGTCCCGGCCCATGTCGGATAAGCCGCTGGCCAGCGTGTCGCTGGACGTGGACGATCTGTGGACCTATCTCAGGACCCACGGTGACCCAGGCTGGACGGGGCGCCCGAGCTATCTCAGGACCTTCGTGCCGATCGCGCTGGAGCTGTTCAACGAGCTGAAACTGCCCATCACGTTTTTCATCGTGGGCGCCGATGGAGAGCGGCCGGAGAACGCAGCTGCCCTGGGGGAGTTGAGCGCCGCGGGGCACGAGATCGGCAACCATTCCTTCGATCACGAGCCCTGGCTGCACCTCTACGACCGGGAACAGCTGGAGCGGGAGCTCGATCGATCCGAGGCGGCGATCCATCAGGCCACTGGCCAACGCCCGGTGGGCTTCCGTGGACCTGGGTACAGTTGGAGCCCGGTGCTGCTCGATCTGCTCAGCCAGCGCGGCTACCTCTACGACGCGTCGACCCTTCCCACCTACCTCGGGCCGCTGGCGCGGGCGTACTACTTTCGCACCACGCACCTGACGAAGGAGGAGGCCGCCACCCGCAGTCATCTCTTCGGCACGTTCGCTGACGGACTCAGACCGTCCCGGGCGTACTGGTGGCGCCTGGCCGAGGGCCGGCGACTGCTCGAAATTCCGGTCACGACCTTTCCGGGGTTCAAGACCCCCTTTCACCTGAGCTATCTCCTCTACCTGGCGCGCTACTCCGAGCGGCTCGCGCTGACCTATCTTCGGGCCGCGGCCACCGCCTGCCGGCTGACCGGAAACTCGCTGAGTTTCCTGCTCCACCCGCTCGACCTTCTCGACCGAACTCACGCACCGCAGCTCGCCTTCTTCCCCGGCATGGACCTCGACCATCGGCGGAAGCGGGCGCTCTTCGTCGCCGCCCTCGAGGTGCTGCGGGAGCAGTTTACGCTGGTGCCGGTCGGGGCCCACGCCGCCGCGCTCTGCGCCCTCGACGGTCTCCCCACGCGCCAGCCGCGTCCGTATCGCCCGCTGCCGCGTCCGGCCTCGGTCGGATAGGGCGTATGTGCGGCCTGGCGGGCGTCGTGAACCTGACCGGCGGCTCGGTCTCGCAGCCGGTCCTCGAGCGCATGGGGGCGGTCCTCCACCACCGGGGACCGGATGACGCGGGCCTCTACATCGACGCCAACGTGGGCTTCTGCCACAAGCGCCTCGCCATCATCGATCTGGCGTCGGGGCACCAGCCCATGACCTTCGATGGCGTGACCATCGCCTACAACGGCGAGCTCTACAACTACCTCGAGCTCCGTGCCGACCTCCAACGGAAGGGCCACCTTTTTCGCACCAACTCCGATACCGAAGTGATCATCCGGATGTACCAGGAATACGGCGCAGACTGCGTGACGCACTTCAACGGGATGTTCGCTTTCCTCTTGCACGACGCGCCGCGGCACCTCCTCTTCACCGCGCGGGACCATTTTGGAATCAAGCCGCTGTACTTCTGCCGGACGGAGTCGCACCTTCTTTTCGCCTCGGAGATCAAAGCACTCCTCCAGCACCCGGAGGTCACTCCCGCACGGGATCTCGACTCCCTTCGCGAGTACCTCACCTTCCAGTTCGTCCTGGGCGACCGCACCCTGTTCCACTCGATCCGAAAGGTGCCCCCGGGCCACTACCAGGTGGTCGATCTTCGTGGGGGGGTGCTGCGGACCGTCCGCTACTGGGAGCCCAGCTTTCAGGTCGATCCCTATCACACCGAGGAGTACTTCATCGTCGAGCTGCGGCGGCTGCTGACCGACGCGGTGCGGCTCCAGATGCGCAGCGACGTGGCCGTCGGGGCGTACCTGAGCGGCGGTCTGGACTCGAGTATCATCTCCATGCTGGCGTCCACCCACGTGCCGGGCGGCCTCAAGTGCTTCACCGGTTCCTTCCGGGAAGGCCCCGATTTCGACGAATCGGCCTACGCGCGCGAGGTCGCCGCCGCGTGTCGGGCGCAGATGCACGAGATCGTCCCGACCGAGGACGACTTCGTGGACCTGATGCCACGGCTGGTGTACCACATGGACGAGCCTGGCGCGGGGCCCGGGCTGTTCCCGCAGTACATGGTCTCCCGATGCGCCGCGAGTCATGTGAAGGTCTGTCTCGGTGGCCAGGGCGGCGACGAGATTTTCGGTGGGTACGCCCGCTATCTGGTGGCCTACCTCGAGCAGGCGCTCAAGGGCGCCATCTTCGAGACCAACGAGGAAGCCGAGCACATCGTCTCCCTCAAATCGATCGTGCCACACCTGGCCAGCCTGCGACAATACTCGCCGATGCTGAAGGCGTTCTGGAGCGACGGGGTATTCGAGCCGATGGACCGGCGGTACTTCCGGCTGATCGATCGGAGCGGCGGCGACCAGCACCTGCTCAGCGAAGAATTCCAGGCCTGTTTTGACGGGGAGGACCTGTTCGCCAGGTTCCAGGCGGTGTTCAACCATCCCGACACGCTGTCCTATTACAACAAGATGACCCACTTCGACCTGGTCACCGGCCTGCCGGCGCTGCTGCATGTCGAAGATCGCATGAGCATGGCGGTGTCGCTCGAATCGCGGGTGCCCTTTCTGGATCCCCGGATCGTCACGCTAGTGACCAGCATGCCGCCAGTCATGAAGTTCAAGGGTGGAGAGATGAAGTACATCCTCAAGCAGGCACTGGGCGACATCTTGCCTCCGCGCATCCTCCACCGGAAGGAAAAGATGGGGTTTCCGGTTCCCCTCCATCTGTGGGCCCGGGGCCGGGCGCACGAGTTCTTCGCCGATACCCTTCTCGCGAAGCGGTCCCAAGAGCGCGGGCTCATCGATCGGAAGGAGGTCGGCCGTTTGCTCGACGACGAGGCACCCTTCAGCCGCCGCCTGTGGGGATTGCTCAACATGGAGCTCTGGCACCGGCAATTCATCGATGCCGCGTGAGTGAGAGTCCCCGGAGCATGACCACGCAATCTCGACGCAAGCCGGTGGCGGTCGTCGGCGCCGGGCTGGCCGGCGTCACCGCCGCGCACGCCC
>JACCRH010000403.1 GCA_013813675.1 Gemmatimonadales bacterium | reverse complement strand
GCCTTCAACTCTTCTTTGCCGTAGAACTCGGCTTCCTCCTCCTCGGGCGTGAGCTGCACGTTGTCACGCCTCAGATATCGCCCGCTTTCCAGCTTCTCCCACTACTTCGGGTCCCGCTTCTCTTCGTTCCTGGGCAACCTCGGTGGGGGAGGGCGGGTTCCGAGCGCCGGTCAATGAGCTCCTACTCGGAGCTCCTAGTTGTCGATGTGGTCGAAGAGCACCAGCTCCTCAACACCGGGCACTTCATGGTCCGACATTGGTTCAACGTTTCGCTCCCGCACGTAGGCACCCACATAGGCGAGAATGTGCGGGAGCTCGTCTTTTGTGGGTCGCCGGGTGCTCTGTGTCTCAGGCACGACCACGCGGTAGTTCAGGGGACTCAATGGGCACCTCTCGGAGTGTGTACTCTACAGTCCTCATGGCTCGTCACTCGAATTCGCATCCCCCGCCGGAGCCGCCTGGGCCCGACACCGAAGCGGGCATCCTCACTTAACCCGCTGCCCGACGCCGATCGCGGACTCCAGCGACATGATCGATCAGGACAGCCGCGGCGACCGGGAGGATGTCAGTCCCCTGCTGCCTTCAGCGGGATCACGGAGCTACGTGGCCCGCTCGGCAGGGCGGCGAGAAGCGCGACCGCCTGCTTGAGATCGGCCTCGCTGCTGATAGCGTAACGGCGGAACACCTCGGGAGTCTTGTGGCCACTGAGTTTCATCGCCCAGTGCTCGGGGACGCCCGCCCTGATGAAGTTCCGCGCGGCCGTGCGTCGGAGGTCGTGGAACAGCCGCCCAGAATATCCAGCCCGCCGACAGGCGGACCGCCACGCTTCGTCGAAATGGCGGATGCGGCTTCCGTCCATCCGGTGCCAGACAAACGGGATGACGGCGCCGACCTGCCGCTGGACATCGTCCGAATAGGCCCGCTGAGCACGCAGCGCATCCGCAAGAGCGGGCACCTCTCCGAAGGGGTACGTACGTCCCTGATTGTTCTTCGTGGAGGTGCCGGCCGCTGTCGAGGTAGGATCTAGGCGCATGATGCCGTGATCGAAATCGATCCGCGCCCAGGTCAAGCCGAGGATCTCGCTCTTTCTCCAGCCCGAATAGTACCCCACGATAGCGATACGCTTCAGTGAATCGGGCAGCTCGGCAATGACCGCCTGAAACTCGCCCTGCTCGAAGAAGCCCACACGGGCATTGTGGACCGCTATCTCAGGAAAAGCCGGCCGGGAGGTCATGAGACCCGCCCGCACCGCCAGAGTCATCGCCCGACGCAGAAGCGCGAGCTCATACTTCACGGTCGCCGGCGCAGCCTCCTCCCGCCGGGCGGTAGCGTACTGCTCCAACAAGCGGCTCGTGATCGCGGTCGCCTTCAGCCCGCCGAAGTGGTCGCGGAGGTGATTGAACGCCGATCGAAGGCGTCCGAGCGAACGATGGTCCTTGAGCCTGTAGCTCGCGATGATGCCTGACTCGAGCTGCTCGAAAGTCAAGCGGCGCGCGTCGGCGCCAACAAACCGACCGGCGCCGTGCTCGCCCATGCGAAGCCTCAAGAGAGCGATGGCATCGCTCTTCTTCCGACTCTTGGAAGACTCGCGGTACCGCTTCCCCTCTGCGTGATAGTCGATCCACCACGTCTTGAGTAGGCGCGTGCGGTCGGCCGGATCTTGGCGCAAGTACACACGGCCGGCTCCGCGCTCCCGTCTTGCCACGGGCTCTCCTCCGATTGGGATGCTTGACACCTGTGCCGCAACATCCGCGCCGGTAGTCGCCGTGAAGGGGGATTGGAAGAATTGCGGCACAATTTCGTCACAGGTAGCCCGCCGGCTCTAGGCTTGACTGCAAGGAGGCCGCATCGGTAAACTTATGTGATGGAAGAAGATGCCCGGGGCGGGAATCGAACCCGCACGGGGTTGCCCCCAAAGGATTTTAAGTCCCAAGCGTCTGCCAGTTTCGCCACCCGGGCGGGACGGCCCACAAATATACGCCGCCCAGCGCTGCCCCAACGGCGCCCCCTACCCCCGCACCGTCTCCCGCCGCACTCCCGACGCCGGCCGCGAGCTCCAGATCACCGGCTCGCGCCCGAACCGCCCAGCGAAGCCGCGGGTGATCTCGGCCATGATCCGCGCGCTTCGATCCTCCGGCGTCAGCACCACCACCGCCCCGCCCCAGCCCGCCCCGGTCAGCCGGGCCCCATGCGCGCCCTGCTCCATCGCCAGCTCCACGATCGCGTCGGCCTCGACGACAGTCGACTGGAAATCCACCCTCAGCGATTCGTGCCCCTGCGCCAGGAGCCAGCCGAGTTGCCCCATGTCCCCCCGCGCCAGCGCGTCCGCCGCCATCCGGGTGCGAAAGGTCTCCGTCACCACATGCCGCACCCGCGCCGCCAGCTCGGGAGCGAGACTCGCCTTGACCGTCGGCAGATCGTCGGTCGACAGATCCGCCAGGTGCGCCAGGCCCGGCCACACCCGCCGGCACAGAGCCAGCGCCTCTTCGCACTCCCGCCGCCGCTGGTTCAGCTCGCCCTCGCTCAGCCGATGCGAGACGCCCGTCTCCACCACCCACATCCGCCCGGGAAATGGAACCCGCTGGATCGAGCCGGTCGCCGTCTCGAAGAGCAGCGCGGTGCCCGCGGCGCCGTGCGCCGCGATGGTCTGATCCATCCGCCCGCAGTGCACCCCGACCTGGTCGTGCTCCGCACGATAGGCGACCTCGACCAACTGCCCCGGCGTCAGCCTCCGACCCCCCAGGAGACTCAACGCCTTGGCCGCCGCCACCGTGAGCGCCGCGGAGGACGAGAGCCCCGCCCCCACCGGCAGGGTGGAAGCCACCGCGACGCGGGCCCCCGTCGGCGCCGCGCCGATCGCCCGGAGCTCCCGCACCACGCCGACCAGATAGTCGGTCCAGTCGCCGCGGAGTGGGCGCTCGATCTCCACCCCTCGCACCGTCGCGTCCAGCACGGAAACGAAGAACCACCCATCCTCCAGCGCCGCCGTGACGGCGGTGCGCCGCTCCAGCGCCACCGGAAGCACCGGCCCCCCGTTATAGTCGGTGTGCTCGCCGATCAGATTGACCCGCCCCGGCGCGGAGACCGCCACCGCGGGACGGCTGGAAAACGAGGACTCGAACAGCGAACTTGCCAGTCTCACGGGCGACAATCGCGTCATCGGGCTCGACATCTCTCTGGAGGGACTGTGGTGTATGGCGCGCGGTGCCTGGGAGTCTTGGTCTGCTTGTGGGCGCCCTCAGCGGCGCGGGCTCAGCTCGCGCCCGTGGGTGTTCCCCCCGGGGTGCTTCGGTTCGAGGTGGACGGCGCCTTCGACTCGTGGGACAAGCGCTTCCGCGACGGCCGCCGGGAGGGCCTCGGCACCGATCTCACCGGCGAGGTCGACAGCGACCTGCTTCCCCTCCTCGCGCCCTACGATACCATCCTCCAGCGGGTGACCGGACTCGGCGGGCTTCGGCTCAATCTAGGCGCCCTCGCCGCCGACGCGCAGGCCGACGTGAGCGGCGCCGTCCTGGGCCTCACCCTCGGCGTCACCCGGTCCATCGCAGTGTTCGGCCGCCTGCCGCTCGCGCGGGTCCGGGTCCAGACCGCGCTCGACCTCGACCCCGCGGGCGCCAACGCCGGCCTCAATCCGGGCGCGGCCGCCCAGGATCCCTTCTTCAGCCAATTCGAGACGGCGCTGACTACGTTGGCGGCACAGATCGCCGCCGGCGCCTACGATGCCGATCCCGCCCGCCGCGCGCTCGCCGAGACGACGCTGTCGCAGGGCGGCGTGCTGTTCGACGACCTTTTCGCGCTGCTCGGCGATCCCACTACCGCCTCGCCGTTCGTTCCCACCGGCGGCAGCGAAGCCGGTACCGCGCTCGCCGCCCGCGTCGCCACCCTGCAGACCACGCTCGGCACCGATCTGGGCGTCGGTGGATTCGCCACCAGCCCCTCTCTGCCGGAGGCGCCGGCGACCGCCGACGAGGTCGCATCGGCCATCAGCGATCCCTTCGGTCCGATCGGTCTTCAGACCGGCGAGTCCGAGGTGACGTTCCGCGGAGATGCCGAAGCCGGGGTCGCGGTGACCATCGCCGACCGCTGGGACCGCGGTGGACGGAGGGGAGGCCTCCGCGCCGCGGCCGAGGGACTGATCCGGTTTCCGACCGGCACCCGCGCCAGGACGGACCGGTTGCTCGCCGTCGGCACCGGCGACGGGCAGACCGACCTGGAGCTGCGGGGCGTGGTGGACCTCGGCGCCGGCGCGGTCGGCGTGCGTTTGGAGGGCGGCTACAGCCGGCAACTGGCAGGCGACGTCGTCGAGCGGGTGGCTCCCTTCACCCAGCCCTTTCCTTCGCGGGACCTGTTGGCATCCGTCCGGCTCGATCCGGGTGACGTGACCAGCCTGGCGGTCCGGCCGTTCTTCCGGATTGCTCGCACTTTCGCGCTTATCGGCTCGTTGGAGCGGTGGTCGCGAGGCAGGGACGCCGTCGAATACTCCAGCGAAGCCGATGCGATCCCCGGAGTGGACCCCGGTGTGCTCGCGGAGGCCACGGATGCCAGCGCCGCGCTGGTGAGCATCGGGGTCACCTATTCCAATCCCGGCGCGCTGCGCCAGGGGGGTACCGGTCTCCCGGTGGACGCGGGCTGGGCCTATGAACGGATCGTCTCCGCCTCCGGCGGCATCGTGCCCGATACCCATCGGATCCGGGCTCGGCTCCGCCTTTATTTCAGCGTCTGGTGAACTCGAATTCACCCGGGCCGTTCCGCCGCCGGGTTTCCGACATACTATTCGGGGGATGATTCCGACCATGCGAGGCGGCGGATGAAAGGCGCGGGTGGGACACCGGGCGGGCTCGGCAGGTTTTTCGCCGGTCTCGCCATGCTCACGCGGGTCACGGTCACGTCGGGTCTCTGGCAATTCTGGGGATACAACGCCTTCGGCCTGTCGCTCGTGCCGCTCCTCATGCTCCTCACCGCCGCCGGCGCCCTCATCATTCTCGTCGGCACCATCGCCAACCTCCACGTGTACTTCAGACCCACTTCGCTGTTCGACACCTTACTGCTCCTGATCCTGCTGGCGGGCGGGCTCGGCCTGGTGGCGCGCTCGCTCCGGGTCCAGGACAAGAGCACTCTCAGGGTCCTACTCGACGGCCGACTGAGGACACGATGAACCTGCGCGGGCCCGCCGAACACACCGCCGAAGACGCCACCCCGGGCGAACTGCGCCGCTCGGTGTTGATCCTCCTCTTGATGCTCGCGGCGCTCGCGCTGCTGGTGACGCCGCTGCTGCGCGACCTGCCGCTGCTCGGCCGGAGTACGCGCACCGCGATCTTCGCGTGGCTGCTGGTGGGACTCGCGCTGTACTGGATGTATGCGGGGATGGGATACCGGCCGTTGCTCCTGGTGCAGCTCCTGCTCTTCTCCGCCGCGGCGGCGCTGCTCAGCGTGAAGCTCATGCTGGTGGCGGTGACGATCGACAGCCTGACGGTGCTGCGATGGAGCGCCCGCTACCTGATCATGGCGGGCGCGGTGTGCGCGGGAGCCAATCTCACCGGGATGCTGGTGGCGCTCACTTGGCGCCAGGCCAAACCGGGGCCGCAACTCTAGCGCCGGGGCGCCTTCTCCTTCCGAAGCAGCACCTGCGCATGGCGCCGCGCCGCCTCTCCCTCGGCGTCCCCCAGCATCCGCGCGATCTCGCCCACCCGGTCTTCCCCGTGGATCACCTGCACGTCGCTGGTGGCGATCCCTCCCCTGGCCTCCTTCGACACCACCAGATGGCGGTCGGCCCGGGCCGCGATCTGCGGCAGATGGGTGATCACCAGCACCTGATGCCGCTCCGCCACTTCCGCCAGCGCGCCACCCACCTGGGCGCCGACTTCGCCGCCGATTCCCTGGTCCACCTCGTCGAACACCAGCGTGGCAATCGCGTCGTGCCGGGCGAGCACCACCTTGAGCGCGAGCATCAGCCGGGAGAGCTCGCCCCCCGAGGCCACCCGCGCGAGCGGCTTGGCGTCGAGCCCGACATTGAGCCGGACGCTGAGCTGCACCGTCTCCCGCCCGTGCGACGCCGGCTCCGGTAGCGGCAGCAGCTCGACCGCGAGCTTGCCGCCCGGTAGTCCAAGCTGCGGCAGGATCCGGTTGACCCCCCGTGCCAGGCGGTCGCCGGCCTCTCTCCGCCGCTCGGATAGCGCAGCCCCGGCGGCAGCCAGAGCCCCTTCCGCCGCGGCGCGCCGGGCGGCGATCGCACGGAGGTCTAGGTCGGCAGTATCGAGCAGGTCGAGCTCCCCTGCCGCCTGGTCCCGCGCCGCGAGCACGGCTTCCACCGTGGCGCCGTATTTCTGGGTGAGACGGAAGAGCAGGTCCCGCCGGCGCTCGACCTCCGCGAGCCGCTCCGGATCTTCCTGCACCTCCCCGGCATAGACGGCGGCGAGCCGCGACAGCTCCGAGAGGTTGGCGTAGGCCGCGTCGAGCATCTCCCGCCAGCCGGCGACGGACGGGTCCACCTTCTGCAACGCCGCGAGGGCGCGATCGGCGGCGGTGACCGCGCCGAGGGCGTTGCCGTCCTCGCCCTCCAGGGCATCGGCGATCCGCTGCGCATGCTCCGCCAGCGCCCCGGCCTGGCTCAGCCGCCGGGCCTCGGTCTGGAGCGCTACGTCCTCTCCCGGCTGGAGCCTGGCATCATCGATCTCGCTCACGACGTGGCGCAGGTAGTCGGCTCGCCGCCGGATTTCATCGCGCCGGGCCGCCAGCGAGGTCTCCTCACCGCGCAGCAGGTGCAGCGCCGCGTGCGCCTCCGCCACCGCCGCGCGCTCCGCCTCCGCGTGGGCGAAGGCGTCGAGGATATCGCGCTGCGCGTCGGCGTGGAGCAACGACTGGGTCTCGTGCTGTCCGTGCAGATCCACCACCAGCGCGCCCAGCTCGCCGAGCACCGCGGCGGTGGTCGGGCTTCCGTTCACCCATGCCCTCGAGCGACCCTCCGCCGACACCTCCCGCCTGACGATCAGGCGGCCCTCGTCGAGATCGAGGCCGAGAGTCTCGATCCGTTGGCGGGCGGCCCGGTCCACCCCCTCAAAGGCGCCTTCGACGATGCTCTTGGCGGCGCCGGGACGCACCCCGCCGCTGGCGGCCCGCTCGCCGAGCAGCAGGGCGAGGGCGTCCACCAGCATCGATTTGCCGGCCCCGGTCTCGCCGGTGAGCACGTTGAGGCCGGGGCCGAGCAAGAGTGTGACGTCGGCGATGGTGGCGAGGTCGCGGACCCGGAGCTCGGTGATCACCGGTTATGCGGTGTCATACTGTCGTTGTCATCCCGAGCGGAGCGAGGGATCTTGCTCGCCGTTCCCAGATCTGCGCCGGCAAGATCCCTCGGTCGCTGCGCTCCCTCGGGATGACATCGTTGGGTGCGCGCTCCCCTCACCCCACCGCCTCCCGGTCCGACAGGTCACCCCAGTGCAGCTTCTGCCGCATCCGGCTGAAGAACCCGTCGCCACCCAGGCGGATGAGACAGACCCGGTGGTCGGCCCGCCGCACGTCCACGCTCTCGCCCGGCGCGAGCGTGGTGCCCGTCTGGCCGTCGAACGACACCAGCAGGTCGTCCGCCCAGCCGGCGATCGGCTCGATCACGATATGGTAGGTCGCCGGCACCACCAGCGGCCGGACGGCGAGCGTATGGGCCGCGATCGGGGTGACCA
>JACCRH010000331.1 GCA_013813675.1 Gemmatimonadales bacterium | reverse complement strand
GGAGAGCACCGTCGAGTACCGACCCGCCAGGGGCGCCCCGCTCCTGTAGTCGTGTCGCGGCACCGGCGTCAGGTTGAGGAGCACGACAAGGATCCGGTCACCCTCGCGACGGAAGTACGAGTATATGGAGTGGTCGCGGTCGTCGGCGTCGAGCCAACTGAACCCCGCGGGGTCGGGGTCAGGGTGCCACAGCTCTGACCGGCTCCGGTAGACCGCCCCCAGGTCGGCCAGGAACCGCAGCAGGCCGCTGTGGAGCGGCTCGCGTTCCAGGTGCCAGTCGAGGCTGCTGTCGTGATTCCATTCCCGGCGGGAGCCCAGCTCGCCGCCCATGAACAGGAGCGGCTTGCCCGGCCGGGTGTACTGATAGGCGAGCAGGGCACGGAGGTTGGCGAACCGTTGCCATTCGTCGCCCGGCATCTTGGCCAGCAGGGTGCCCTTGCCGTGCACCACCTCGTCGTGCGACAGCGGCATGATGAAGTGCTCGCTGTACTCGTACATCATGCTGAAGGTGAGCAGCTGGTGGTGATAGCGCCGGTGGATCGGGTCGAGCGCGAAATAGTCCAGCGTGTCGTGCATCCAACCCATGTTCCACTTGAAGGTGAAGCCGAGGCCCCCTTCGGCCACCGGCCCGGTCACCCGCGGCCAGGACGTGGACTCTTCGGCGACCGTGAAGCAGCCGGGGTGCTCCTCGCCCAGCGTGCTGTTGAGGAGCTGAAGGAATTCCACCGCCTCCAGGTCTTCCCGGCCGCCGTAGCGGTTGGGTACCCATTGCCCTTCCTCGCGGCTGTAGTCGAGGTACAGCATCGAGGCGACCGCGTCCACCCGGAACCCGTCGACGTGAAACTCCTGCAGCCAGTAGAGCGCGTTGGCGATGAGGAAGTTGCGCACTTCCCGCCGGCCGTAGTTGAAGATCAGGGTGCCCCACTCGGGGTGTTCGCCCCGCCGGGGATCCGCGTGCTCATAGAGGGCGGTGCCATCGAACAGCCGGAGGGCAAAGTCGTCTTTGGGAAAGTGGGCGGGAACCCAGTCCATGATCACGCCGATCCCGGCGAGGTGGCAAGCGTCGATCAGGTAGCGCAGGTCGTCCGGCGTACCGTAGCGGGCGGTGGGCGCGAAGTAGGCGCTCACCTGGTAGCCCCACGATCCGGTGAACGGGTGCTCGGCGAGCGGCATGAACTCCACGTGGCTGAAGCCCAGCCGCTTTACGTGCTCGATCAGGCGAGGCGCGATCTCCCGATAGGTGAGCGGCCGGTTTCCTTCCTCGATCACCCGGGCCCAGGAGCCGAGGTGCACCTCGTACACCGCCATGGGTGACCGGCGGGGGTCGTGGCTCTTTCTGTCCGTCATCCACTCGGCGTCTCCCCACTGGTAGGACGACGCCGCGACCCGCGACGCGGTGCCCGGCGGCAGCTCCATGCCCTGCGCGAAGGGATCGGCCTTGATCCGGAGCTCACCCTGGGGACCGATGATGCGGTACTTGTAGAGCGCCCCCGCTGATACGCCCGGTACGAAGAGCTCGTAGACGCCGGAAGACCCGAGCCGCCGCATCGGCAAGCGGCGGTCGTCCCAGCGGGAGAAGTCGCCCAGCACGCTCACCCCTTGGGCGTTGGGGGCCCACACCGCGAACGCCACGCCGTCCACGCCATCGAGCTGGCGCGGGTGGGCGCCAAGAACCTGCCAGAGGCACCGGTGGGTCCCCTCGGAGATCAGGTAGACGTCCATCTCGCCGATCGACGGCAGAAATCGGTAGGGATCCTCCTGTTCCCAGACGCCCCCCCCGGGAAAGCGGAACCGCAGCCGGTAGCGCAGCGGCGGCGATGCGCCCTCGATGAGCCCTCCGAACATCCCGGGCACATCGAGCGGCGCCAGCGGAACGGTGGACTCGCTCGGGAGCGCGCACTCGGCCGACACCGCGTCGGGATGGAAGGCCCGCACGATGGCGCCGCCCTTGGCCGGATGGGCGCCGAGGAGCCCGTGCGGGTCGGCATGCCGGCCGGCCGCGAGCTGGGCGAGCTCGACCGGGTCCGCCGCGGCGGGGGAGCGGACTGGCGTACGGGTCACCGGGCTACCGCTCCCGAGGGACGCTCCGTCTCGGCGGCGAGCCGGCGGCGGATTCCCTCCAGCGGGATGCCCACCCAGTCCGGACGATTGTTGAGCTCGTAGCGCAACTCGTAGATCGCCTTGTCCAACAGATAGAAGTCCATCATTGCGGCGAACGCGTCGGCGCCCTTGGGCAGGTAGGCGGCGTCACCGGCGGCATCGAAATAGCCGCGGAGAAAGCTGGCGGAGGCCCACCGCCGCCACAGTCGGGCCCAGGGGAGCAGCGCCGGTATGTCCTCGGTGCGCATCGGCCCGTGCCGGATCGCGTAGGCGGCCGCGTACTCGAAGGAGCGGATCATTCCCGCCACGTCGCGCAGCGGCGAGCGCTTGTAACGGCGCTCGCTCAAGCTCCGGCTGGGCTCGCCTTCGAGGTCCACGATGACGAAGTCCTTTCCGGTAAAGAGCACCTGGCCCAGGTGATAGTCGCCGTGGATCCTGATCCGCAACATCGGGATCTTCCGGTCCATCACCGCCCGCGCCTGCTTCAGCAGCGAATCCTCCAGGGCGAGGACCGCGCGGG
>JACCRH010000318.1 GCA_013813675.1 Gemmatimonadales bacterium | reverse complement strand
CCCGACACGATGAGATTCACCAGGTGCAGCTCGGGCGGATACGGCGGCGCGCGGCGCAGCTCGCGCTCCTCGCGGAGAAACCCTTCGGCATCGTGGCTGGCGGCCCGGACCAGAGCGTGGTGCAGTGGGTGACGGGTCTGCACCACGACCCGGCCGCCTTTCGGTCCCCGCCCCGCCCTTCCCGCCACCTGGGCCAGCAATTGAAAAGTCCGTTCGGCGGAGCGGAAGTCCGGCAGGTAGAGGCCGGTGTCCGCGTCGACAACCCCGACCAGCGTCACGTTGGGAAAGTCGAGCCCTTTGGCGATCATCTGGGTGCCGATCAGGAGATCCACCTCGCCCCGCTCCACGGCGCCGAGGATCCGCTGGTGTGACCACTTGGTACTGGTGGTGTCCAGGTCCATCCGGGCGACCCGTGCCTTGGGGTAGCGCTCCGCCAAAAATTGTTCCAGTTGCTGCGTCCCCACCCCCCGCATCTGCTGCACCGGGTTGGCGCAGGCACGGCAACTGTAGGGCAGCGCCTCCTCATGGCCGCAATAGTGACAGCGCAGCGCTGGGGGGGCACGGTGCACCGTGAGCGAGATGGTGCACCGGGGGCACTGCCAGACCTCACCGCAGTCGGGACACTGCAGGAACGCGGCGTAACCCCGGCGGTTGAGCAGCAGGAGCGCCTGCTCGCCGCGAGCATGGGTTTCGGTGATCGCGACATCCAGCGTCACCGACCAGGCCAGCGACCCGGTCCCGGCGGTCTTCGGGGCGACGCGAAGGTCCACGATCTCCACCGGCGGCATCGGACGGGCGGCGATGCGCTCAGGCAGCCGCAGCAGGCGGAGCCGGTCGGCCGTCCGCGCCATCGTCTCGAGCGAGGGCGTCGCGCTGCCCAGCACCAACGAGGCGCCTTCGATCGTCGCCCGGACCGCCGCGACGTCGCGGGTGAGATAGCGTGGTGTCTCCCCGTTCTTGTAGCTGGCCTCGTGCTCCTCGTCCACCACGATGATGCCGAGGTTCCGAACCGGCGCGAAGACCGCCGATCTGGCACCCACCGCCACTCGCCGCGCGCCGCGGCCCAGCAGGCGCCAGGCATCGGCGCGCTCACCGTCGGAGAGCGCGCTGTGCAGCACCGCGACGTCGTCGCCGAAGGCCCCGCGGAGCCGGCTCACCGTCTGCGGGGTGAGCCCGATCTCCGGGACCAGCACGATCGCGCCTTTTCCCCGCGCCAACTGGCGCTTGACCGCCTCGAGGTAGACCAGTGTCTTGCCGCTGCCGGTGACCCCGAAGAGGAGCGCGCCTTCGCCCGGCGCCAGTGACTCGATCGCGTCGAGGGCGTCTCGCTGCGCGGCGCTCAGGGTGGTGGGCGGCGGGTCTCCGGGCGTGTCGCCGAAAGGATCACGCACCCGCTCCGCGGCGGTGATTTTCGCGAGACCCTGTTGCACCAGCCCCCGGATCACACCCTCGCCGAAGCCGAGCTGGTCGACGGCATGTCGCACCTGGGCACTACCACCCAGGGACTCCAGCGCCTCGTAGAGCTGGCGCCGGCGGGGGCTCCGGCGAAACAGGCTGCCGCGCTCGATCAGCGTCGGCGGCTCACCGACGATCGCCACCACCCGCTCGGTGGCCGTAGAGCCCGCGGTATCGGGGGGCTCCACCCGGAGCGCCACCGCGCCGGCCGACGCCAGCCGATGGAGAGCGTCCCACACCGGCCGCCGCACCGCGCGGGCCACGGTTGCCACCGGCGCTTCGCCCCCGTGATTCTCGAGCCAGTCGAGAATGTCACCGGCGAAACCACCCAAGACCCATGGCCCGGCGGCGCGGGTGGCGATCACCTGCGACTCACCCCAGAGTCCGCCGGGCAGCATGCACTTGAGGGTGAGGCCCAGGGGGGCGCCGTAGTAATCCGAGATCCAGCGGGCGGTCGCGAGCAGGCCGTCGGGAACGGCAGGACGCTCGTCGGGTGCGGCGAGGATGTCGCGCGCCGGTGCTGTGGGCCCTGGAGCATCGCTTTCCAGCACGATGCCGATCAGCTCCCGGCGACGTACCGGCACGACCACGCGAGCGCCGGGAGCGACCCGATCGCCCAGCGTCTCGGGAATGCGGTAGGTGTACGAGGAGGCGAGCGGGAGCGGAAGGGCGACGGTGGCGAAGCGCTCCGTCATCTCCGCCGCAGTCCAAGGCCCGGACCGGAAGGAAGCGAGACCTGCCCGCCTCCGATGGTCGCCCCCACGAAAGGATCGTTGTCGAGCAGGGCGGCGCCGTCCAGGTCCACGATGTCCACCAGGGGCGTGAAGTGGGCCGCGGCGGTGATGGCGATCGAGCTCTCGATCATGCAGCCCACCATGACCAGAAGGCCGTGGGCCCGTGCGATGGCGATCATCCGGATCGCCTCCCGAAGGCTTCCACACTTGGCGAGCTTGATATTGATCCCGTCGACCTTGCCCACCAGCGGCGGGATGTCGGCCGCGGTCTCGCAGCTCTCGTCGGCGATCACCGGGATCTCCGACCGCCGTGTCACCTCGGCGAGGCCGTCGAGCGCTTCAGGCGGGAGCGGCTGTTCCAGCATCGTCACCCCGAACTCTTTCAGCACCGGCAGCATTTGGATGGTGTGCTTGACGGTCCACGCGCAGTTGGCGTCCACCCGGATCTCCTTGTCCGTGGCGTCGCGAATGGTTCGGAGAATGGCCTCGTCCTGGTCGGTGCCGAGCTTGATCTTGAGGATCGGGTATTCCTGGGCCTCCAGCACCTTGGCCCGGACCTTCTCCGGCGTGTCGAGCCCGATGGTGAAGGTCGAGCGTGGCGCCTTGGCCGGATCCAGCCCCCACAGGCGGTAGACCGGAATGCCGAGGCGCTTGCCCACCAGGTCGTGCAGCGCCGACGAGAGCGCCGCCCGCGCGGCGGGATTTCGCCGCATGAGCTGGGCCCAGCGGGCCTCGGTCTCCTCGATATCGAACGGATCGGCCGGCAGCAGGTCCGCGTAGACCACGAGTGCCGCCAGGATGGTCTCCGCGCTTTCCCCGTAGAACTTCGATGGCGCGGCCTCGCCCCATCCCTCGTGGCCGTCCCCATCCGTGAGCCGCACCCAGACGGTCCGATAATCGCTTCGGCCACCCCGGGCGATGATGAAGGGGTGCCTGGTGTGAAGCTGAAGAACCTCGGTTTCCATGCGGAGCTGCTGGCTCAAGCGGGCCTCGAGGAGGTGAAAAGTCCTATGCGACTACGGCGGACCGTCACGGAAGATGTCATACTGAGCGAAGCGAAGGAGCCTGGGCTCGGCTTCGGCTCCTTCGCTTCGCTCAGGATGACATTCGCACTCGCCAAGCATTGCCGCCGGGACGCACTAGGCCAACGCCCCGATATGCGCCAGCGCGCCTTCGGCCACCCGCGAGGGTGTATACCCCCCCTCCAAGAGCCCCACGATCGGCGCCCGGGGACACCGCTCGCGGAGCCGGAGCGTAAGGTCGGCATAGTGGCTCGGCTCGAGCGTGAACCCGCCGAGCGGGTCGCCTGTCATCGCGTCGAACCCGGCGGAGACCAACACCATGTCTGGGTTCCAGTCGGTGGTGGCCGCCACGATCGCCGTCCACAGATCGGCCACGTAGAGCGAAGCGGAGCGACCCGGCCCGCGGGGCACGTTGAACACGTTCCCCGCCCCCCGCTCGTCAGCCATCCCCGTCCCCGGATACCAGGGATGCTGGTGCAGCGACACGTACCGCAGGCTGGGGTCGGTCTCCATCAGGGCCTGAGTGCCGTTGCCGTGGTGAACGTCCCAGTCGATGATGAGCACCCGGGCCCGCCCGGCCCGCTGAGCGTGGCGCGCGGCGACCACCACGTTGTTCACCAGACAGAAGCCCATCCCCTTCCCAGCCAGCGCGTGGTGCCCCGGGGGCCGCACCGCCGCGAAGGCATGCCCGAGCCCTTCGTGGGCGTGGTCCACCGCCGCGAGCACGGCGCCGGTGGCGCCGAGGGCAGCCTTCCAGCTCGCGCCGTTGAGGACGGTGTCGAGGAAGAGGACTCCCCCGCCCCGGGCGCTCATGGATTCGAGGGTCCGCAGGTAGGAGTCGGGGTGCACCGGGAGAAGCGCCTCCCGGCTTGCGGCCGAAGCCTCGACCAGCTTCACGCCCGACTGCGCCCTCGCCCGGTCCAGGAGGACCTCGAGCCGAGCTGGCGTCTCCGGATGGCTCGATCCAGGGTCGTGCCGGAGGCAGTCGAGGTGGGTAAAGATGGGAACCACCACCTTACCCTCGCAGGAGCCGGCGCAGATCTTCCGATTCGTCGCGCAGCTCCCGCCGCGCTTCGGCGATCTGGTCGAGCCGGCGCAACTGCCTCCGCCACAGCAGCACGACCAAACCGGAAGAGAGAAAGAGGGCCACGCCCGCGACCAGATAAGCGCGCCGGCCCGACCAGCTACCGAGTGCCGTCAGGACGGCTCCATCGAAGGCGACGAACGCCGCGGCCACGAACGTGAGCGAGCGGAACGCCAGGGGAGAGACCGCCACGGGGGGCTCGCTTACCGGACCGGCCGGCGCCGGCGAGGCAGGACGATCACGGCGGCATTGGGCACCAACCCCGCCTCCTCCAAGGACCGGGATTCGTCGTACAGCTCGGCTCCACGGAACTTGAGGAGGTACGTCTCCGCGCTCCCCGTCACCTTGGTCGCCTCGAGCGCAAGACGCTTGAGCTCGGCGAGGGATGTCCCGGGCGGTAGATCGAGGGGCACCTCGTCCCATGCGTCCTGGACCATCACGCGGAGCCGAAGGGTGGAACTCACGCGGCGCCTTCCACCGGGGGCGGCAGTGTGGAGAGGAACCGGTCCACCGCCTGGTCGAAGAAGAGTGTGCTCGCCCGGACATGACAGCCCCCGGGGCCCGGCCGCGCCGCGAAGGCGATCTCTTCCCCGCCCTGACCCCGCAGCGTCAGAAAGGTGGGACCTTCCTTCTCGGGAAACGCCGCCTGCATCGGAGTGCGCTCCCCGAAAAACGACTTGGCCCGGCGCAGCACTTCGGCGCCGTCCAGCGCGGTCACCACCTCGAAGACCATCGCGGGCTCATGAGTTGGAGGGATCGGACGGACCGGGGGAGAAATATACCTCGACCGCGCTGGCCATGGCCTGCAACGGCGCGCTGGAGCGCTGAAGCAGATCGCGGAGCCCGGGCTTGCGACGGAGCACGAGCACCAGGTCGCCATCGGGAGCTTCGGCGATGCCGCGCAGAGTGAGGAAGGCCGGGAAGGTAGTGCCGGCGGGTAGGTCCACCCGGTAGGAGTGGCCACGCCACTGAAGGGTCACGTTGGATGGGGATCGCGCCACGACGTGGTCGAGGAACACGTCGTCCTCCACCCGAAAGGCGTTCTCGCCGGCCGGCTCGCCGTCGAGGTAGAACAGCGGGTCGAACGGCTCACCATCCTGCCGGGCAAAGTTGTGCTCCACCGCCCGGTCAAAGGCTTCCAGCGTGGGGGCCCGGGCGCGCCACTCGAGGTGGTGCCGCAGCTCGTGGGTCAGCGTCTCCCACGCCTCATGCCGCCAGTCGAACTCCTCCTGCAAGCCCGCCAGCGCGGCGAAGGACCCGTGATAGAGGACGATCCGGCTCTGAATCCCCTCGGCCGTGGCGTCGGCCGCGGGCAAGGGGATGCACTCGCCCAGGGTGTAGATGTCGGGACGGTCGGGGTGCGGGACGGCGCGATGGGAGACGTCGACCTGGGCGACGCCCTGCAGGAACTCGGTGGGGAGGTCGTCGGTGAGGCGCCGCACCATGGCCTCGAAATCGGAATGGCGCATCGGCTTGTCACCCTGAACGAAGTGAAGGGGCCATGAGCCGAGCTATGCCTCCTTCGCTGCGCTCAGGATGACCCTTCATTCGTCACCGCACCCGTTCGGCGATGTACTCCGCCACCTGGTCGACCGACACCCGCTCCTGCTGCATCGAGTCCCGGTGGCGGACCGTGACCGTCCGGGCCGCGGCGGTGTCTCCGTCCACCGTGACGCCGAATGGCGTGCCGGCTTCGTCCATCCGGCGGTAACGCCGGCCGATGGCGCCGCTGTCGTCGTAGAAGGCGGGGAGCCGGCGTTTGAGGTCGTGATACAGGGCGGTGGCCAGCTCGGGCATCCCGTCTTTCTTCACCAGGGGGAACACGCCGGCCTTGATCGGCGCCACGGCCGGGTGCAGGCCCAGCACCACCCGGGTTTCCCCCTCGACCGCCTCTTCCCGGTAGGCGTCCACCAGCAGGGTAAGGGCCACCCGGTCCGCTCCCGCGGAGGTTTCCACTATGTAGGGGACGAAGCGCTCGTTGGCCGCCTGCTCGAAGTAGTCCAGCTTCTTGCCCGAGAATTCCTGGTGCCGGCCAAGGTCGAAGTCGCCCCGGTTGTGGATCCCTTCGATCTCCTGCCAGCCGAAGGGGAACTCGAACTGCACGTCGAAGGCGGCCCGGGCGTAGTGCGCCAGCTCGTCGGGGCCGTGCTGGTGCCAGCGGAGCCGGGCCGGGTCGAGTCCCAGGTCCCGGTGCCATTGCATCCGCCACTCGCGCCACCGATCGAACCACTCGGCGTCGGTGCCCGGCTTCACGAAGAACTGCATCTCCATCTGTTCGAACTCCCGGGTGCGAAAGATGAAATTGCCCGGGGTGATCTCGTTGCGAAACGCCTTGCCGATCTGCGCGATGCCGAAGGGGATCTTCTGCCGGGAGCTTTGGAGGACGTTCAGGTAATTGACGTAGATCCCCTGCGCGGTCTCCGGCCGGAGGTAGACCACGGCCGCCTGCTCCTCGACCGGCCCCATGAAGGTCTTGAACATGAGGTTGAACATCCGGGGCTCGGTCAGGGTGCCCTTGCTGCCGCAGACCGGGCACTGGGCGTCGGGTTGCCCGGGCGTCCCCTTGATTCGAGGATCGTCGGCCCGGAAGCGGTTCTTGCAGTGCCGGCAATCCACCAGCGGATCGGTGAAGCCGGCCACGTGGCCGGAAGCCTCCCACACCCGGGGATGCATCAGGATGGCCGCGTCGAGCCCTTCGATATCGTCCCGCGCGTGCACCATCGCCCGCCACCAGCGGTCCTTGACGTTCTTCTTGAGCTCCACGCCGAGAGGGCCGTAGTCCCAGACCGAACCGAGCCCGCCGTAGATCTCCGACGACTGGAAGACGAAGCCCCGCCGCTTGCAGAGGGAGACCAGCTTGTCCATCAGGGTGGTGTCGGCCATGAGCGCGGATGAAAGAGAGGAGGAAGGCGGAATCGGGCTGGATAATAGGCGCTCCCCGGCCGGGCGGCCACACGCGACTCCATCCGGCGCACCGCGATGGCCCATTTCGTGCCGGGAATCTGCCCCGCGGGATCTAAACTGTTGTCATTGCCTATGGGAGAAGCAATGGTTCATAGCATAAATCCATGCAACGAGTTACACGCCTGCCCCCAAATGCAGCGGCGTGTAATGGATTTTGACAGGTGCCCAGTTTCTCACGATTGCGCAGCGCCCTCCTGCCGGTAGCTTCAGCGGTCGTGGGGCAGAGGGCTTCAACCCAGGTCAGAGAAGGCGAGATCCTATGGTGGGACGCGGCGTCGAACCGAAGCGCAGGCGAGGCCGAGGCTTCAGCACCCTCGAGCTGATGCTGGTCATCTGCATCATGGGCATGATGGCGGGCATCGCGCTCACCAAGATCGACCTGGCGAAGATGGAGGCGAACAGCGCCGTCCAGGTGCTCAGCACCTCGATGGTGGCGGCGCAGCGTGAGGCGATCACCAAGCAGCACGATCTCATTCTGACGTTCGACGCCGCGCAGCTCACTGTGCGCATGGTCTGGGACGCGAACAGTAACGGGGCGATCGACCTGGGCGAGCGCGTCCGGGCCATCCCGCTGGACGGGCGGATCGGCTTCGGCCTGGGCGGCGCGGCCGCGCGCGGCTTCGGGGCGAACCCGATCAACTTCGACCGCAACATCGGCGGCCGTCCGGCGCTCATCTTTCATCGGAACGGGAGCGCCAGCGGCATCGGCGGATTCTATCTGACGAGCAGCCGGGCACTGGCTGACTCGACGTATATGAGCGACACCCGCGCGGTCGAGATCGTCCGCGCCACCGGCCGGACCGAATGGTACCGCTACACGGGCACCGCCTGGAAGCGAGGGTTCTGATGCGAGCGCATGTGCGGAATCGCGATGGCTTCACCCTGATCGAGGTCATCATGGCGGTGACCATCCTGAGCGCGGTCACGCTCATGATGGCGGCGCCGGCCTCGAAGTTCCTCAGTGCGACGAGCAACAGCCAGCGCAGGATTCTGGCGTCGGCCGCGGCCGACGCGCAGATCGCGCTGGTGCGGATGTCCCCGGTGTACGACTCGCTGCGCGTCAAGTTCGACAGCACCCGCATCAACGTTCCGTTCCCCGGACTCACCCGCGTGACTTCGGTGGTCCGCACTGCAGCGGGCACCGCGGGCGACATCACCCGGGTCGTGGTCACCATCAGCGGTTCTGGTCTGGCGACGCCGATCAAGCGCACAGCCACCATCGCAGCCCCATAAGGCGAGGACCACATGCGCACCAGACAGGGGTTCACGCTCATCGAGCTGCTCATCGCCATGGTGGTCTTCGTGATCGTCCTGGGCGGCGCGCTCAGTTTCCTCACGGCGCAGCAGCGGGCGTTCCAGAAGGGCTCCGACGCCATGGGGGTGCTCCAGAACCTCAGCTTCGGGTCGGACAACCTGGACAGCCAGATCCGCACCGCCGGCGGCAACGCGCCCGACGCGCAACCGCCCGTGGTTTATGCCGGTCCCACCGCGTTCGCCTTCAACGCCGACTACGTGTCGAACGACGCGGGCGACATCTCGGCCGTGTACGTCGACCCGGACGCGCCCGCGGCTGAAACCGAGGCGATGCGGGTCACGGGGCCGATCACCATCCCCACCTCGAGCCCTGCGTTCGTCTATCCCAGCACCGACTACACCTCGGCGGGCTACAACAGCCCGGCCGAGACTATCATCCTCTATTTCGACGTGAACAACGAGACGCCGCGGGGCGACGACTTCCTGCTGCTGCGGCAGGTCAACGGGAATGCGCCGGAGGTCCTGGTCCGAAACATCCTCCGGGACTCGACCAACCTGCCCTTCTTCCGGTACTTCAAGCTCCGGGTCGCGGTGGCGGGGCAGCTCCCGGCCCTGACGCTCGTGCCCGCGGCAGAGATGCCTATGGCGCACGTGCTCGCGACCCACGGGAACGTCGCCGACCTGGTCCCTGCCGGCCGCATCGACAGCCTGCGCGCCGTCCTGGTGAGCTTCCGGGTCACCAACGGCGAGACGGGCACCATCGAGCGCTCGGAGCGGATCAGCATGAACATTCCGCTGCCGAATATGGGCTTGAAGAGCCTGAAAATCTGCGGCAGCCAGCCGGTACTGGGCCAGCCGCTGACGGCCGTCTTCGATACGACCGGCGGGCTGGAGAAGGTGAATCTCACCTGGAATCCGGCCTATGATGAAAACTCGGGTGAGAGCGACGTCATCCGCTACGTCCTGTGGCGCCGGAAACTCAATCCCGGTCCCCCCGAGATCTACGGCGATCCGCTGAGCTCGGTCGCTGCCGGGTTCCCGAACTATCTGTTCACCGATGCGCAGAATCTGGAGTCGAACGTGACGTACGAGTACCGGCTCGCCGCCCAGGACTGTAGTCCCAAGTTGTCCACACCGGTCATGACCCCCGTGGTCACCACCCCGTGAGGGAGCCCGCCACCATGAATCAGGTACCCGAGGCACGCAACGAGCGCGGCATCGCGCTCCTCACGGTGCTGTTGGTGGGCTTCGCGCTCAGCGCGATCGCCATGGCGAGCACCATGTGGATCCTCAACGCTCAGTTGGTGCAGAAGAGCGGTGAGCGCGCCGCCGTGCTGAACGACGTGGCCGTGGCGGCGCTCGAGGAAGGCCGCGGCAGGATCAGTGCCACTCCGGCGCTGTACCCCGCGACGGCGTTCGACACCCTGGACGACGGCGTCACGGTGCAGGACGCCAATGGGGCCACGATCCCCGGCGTCAGGCGCTGGGTATATGCCGGGCCCGATGGGGTGACCTCGGGTCAATACGGCGTGTTCGGAAGCTTGATCTCCGTCGTGCGCGATACCTTCCAGAACCAGGTGGTTCGGCGGCTGCAGGTGAACCAGGAGAGCTTCGCGAAGTACGCCTACTTCACCACGATAGAAGGCAACATCGTCTTCGCGAACAACGACCAGATCCGGGGGCCGGTGCACTCCAACGACGAGATCGAGATTTACAACACCGGCGCGACGTTTTACAGCACCGTTACGACCGCGGCCAGCACCATCGCCGGAGAGGGCTACGGCACCTTCAACGGCGGTCCGCCGAGGAAGAGGGTGCCCGCAATTCCCCTCCCGACTACGGCGGCCTTCAGCGCCCTCGAGACCCGGGCGACCAATGGCGGCTTCAACATCGCGGGCAACGTGAACGGTGCCAGCCCTGGCGAGGCCTCGATCCGGCTGGATTTCGTGGCCATCGACCTGAACGCGGACGATGACTCGACCGACCCAGGCGAGGGCTTCGTCCGGATCTATCAGGACAACGCGCGGCCCTGGTACGTGACGTCGCAGCTCTCCGGCGTGGCCGGCAACGATATCCGCCAGTCCCCCAACTGCGGTGTGCCCATTCGGAACAATGGCGGGGCTAACGAGATCGTAATTGGGAATCCAGGCGTGGGGGCCACTGACATCAGGTTCAGGACTGCTGCGGATACCCTCGCGAGCGGGGGAGCTCTCTCCGACGCAACGAACATGCTCACCACCGGGCTTGCCAAGTGGTTCTGCTATCTGGGCGGCGACCCGCGACTGGATCAGAGCAAGTGGGGGGTGACCGGCAACCTCGCGGCGGCCTATGATACCGCGGCATGGAACGCCAACGTCGGCGCTTGGACGGCCGGGGGCGATCCCGGTTGGCGGCCGCGCCCGGTCGGCATGGGCGCGCCGGACAGCAACGCCGTTTGGAATGCGCGGCCGGACAAGGACTATCTCTGGCCCATCGGCCGGGAATGGAACTGGGGGTGGGAAGGCGTGATCTACGTGAACGGGCGGGTGGCGATCAGCGGTGTGCTCAACGGACGAGTGACGCTCGCGAGCCCGGAGAACATCATCATCGCCGACGATATCCGCACCGCCATCGACCCCGGAGTGGATTGCGGAAACATCCTTGGCCTGTTTTCCGGCGACAGCATCATCGTCTCCGACA
>JACCRH010000311.1 GCA_013813675.1 Gemmatimonadales bacterium | reverse complement strand
GGTCGAGGATAAGCAGCGCGGCGACCAGCCCGGTGAACCCGAGCCAGACCGCCGCACCGTGGTCGCCGAACAGCTACCGGCCCGACGCCATCGCTTCGAGCCGCCCGACCCGCTCCGCCGTGGGCGGGTGGGTGCTGAACAGCTTGGCGATTCCGCCGCCGTGCGCCGCCAGCGGATTCACCTGAGCCAGGGGGGCCGCCGCCGGCGCCACCTGCATCGGGATCTGCCGCGCCATCGCGTCGAGCCGGACCAGCGCCCGCGCCAGCGGCAGGGGGCGGCCCAGAATCAGGGCGCCGACCCGGTCGGCCTCGAACTCGCGCTGCCGCGACACCGCCATCTGGATGATCATGGCGCCGAGCGGTGCCAGCAGGAGCAGGGCGATCTGGGCGTAGGGATGCGCCCCCTCGTCGTCGCTCCCGCCACCGAAGAAGAGCAGGTAGGGCAGGTTGCTGAGCGCGCCCGCGATGCCCGCCGCGACGGTGGCGATCAGCATGTCGCGGTTCTTGATGTGGGCCAGCTCGTGCGCGATTACCCCTTCCAGCTCCTCCGAGGGCATGTACTTGAGGATGCCGGTCGTCACCGCGACTACCGCCTTCCGCGGGCTCCGCCCGGTGGCAAAGGCATTGGGCTGCTCGTGCGGCGCCACGGCCACCAGCGGCATCGGCAGGCCGGCCCGCTGCCGCAGGCGATCCACCATCCGGTAAAGCTCCGGCGCCTCGGCCTCGGTCACCACCTTGGCGCCGTACATCTTGAGCACCAGGCGGTCCGAGAAGAAGTACATCACGAAGTTGAACAGCATGCCGAAGGCCAGGGCCATCACCAGGCCCTGCGACCCACCCAGAAGCTGCCCGGCGAGCCCGAAGAGGCCCACCAGGGCTCCCATCAATACAAACGTCTTGACGTTGTTCATACGCTCCTCTACTCGCTCCTTTACTGCGTAGCCGCGCTGTCGGCCGACGGGGATAAAAAAGAGCGAGACCCCCGTCCGCACCGCGACATGCGCGTTGGACGAAGGTCTCGCTCTGGATCGCGGTGCGACATGCTCGCCCCGGCCCCCCACCGAACCGTGCCCGCGTTTGGCGGACAGTCCTGACGATTCGGAGGTCCGCCACCCGGCGGATAAGCTACTCCCCTTCTTGGACATCAAGATAGCGGAGTCAGCCCGAGGGTCAACTCACCGTGCTAGAATCCCGGCTCGGCGGTGTGCGCCGGGTCGTCGAGCAGCAGCGCGCGTACCGTCGCGCCCGCCGGGGTCTCGAACTGGCCCTCCGGAACGATGACGAGGGCGTTGGCCAGGAGCATCGAGGTGAGGATCCCCGACCCCTGGGGGCCGGTGAGCCGGGCCTCGCGGCCATCCGGGCCGTCGGTGATGGCCGCGCGGAGGAAGTGCTGCAGCCGGGGCTTGAGCCGGATCGGCTCGGCGATGCGGGCGGCCACCGTGCGGCGAAAGGGCAGGGAATGGCCAGCCATCTTGCGGATGGCCGGCCGGACGAACAGCTCGAAGGTGACCATCGTGCTGACCGGATTTCCCGGCAGACCGACCCAGGGCATCCCCCCGAGCAGCCCGAAGGCCACCGGCGCGCCAGGGCGCATGCGCACCTTCCAGAAGCGCTGTTCCGCCCCCAGCTCGCCGAGCACGGCGCGGAGGTGGTCGTGCTCGCCCACACTGATCCCGGCGGTGGTCACCAGCAGGTCGGCGTCGAGCCCCCGAGTCAGATGCTCCCGGAGGCTCTCGGGGGTATCGCGGGCGATGCCGAGATTCACCGGTTCCGCGCCGGCCCGGCGGACCATCGCGAGCAGCGTGTGGGTATTGCTGCTGGCGGTCTTCCGTCCGCTCAGGATCTCCTCCGGCTGGTCCACGTCCACGATCTCGTCGCCGCTCCCGAGAATGGCGACCCGCGGCTGGCGGAACACCAGCGGGTGGGCGACGGCGAGCGACGCCAGCACGCCGAGCTGGGCCGGACCCAGCTCGCTGCCCACGTGGAGGACCGTCTGCCCCTTCCGGATATCCTCGCCCGCGCGGCGGATGTTCATACCGGCATCGCGGTCCCGGACGATGGTGACCACCTCCGCGCCCTCGTCGGTGTCCTCCTGGCGGATCACGGTGTCGGATCCCTCGGGGAGCGGCGCGCCGGTGAAGATGCGGGCGGACTCACCTCGGCCGATCGCCCGGGTGGGAAAGCGGCCGGCGGGTAGGTGCTCCACCACTTTGAGCCGCACCGGCTGGTCGCCTGAGGCGCCGCGCACGTCGGCGCCCCGGGCGGCGTAGCCGTCCATGGCCGAGTTGGTCCACGGGGGAATGTCGAGGGGGCTGACCACGTCTTCCGCGAGCACTGTGTCCAGGGCGTCGTCGAGCGGCATGCGGAGGGCCGGCTGTCGCCGCACCTCCTGGAGGATGCGGCGGGCGGCCTCGGCCGCCGCCAGCGGCCCGATCACGCCTTGACGACCAGCGCGTGCTCCCACGCGAGGTTCGCCAGGAGCTGAAGCCACATCGTGTCGTTGAACCGAAGGATTCGGCGGTCGGCGTCGAATCCGTGGTCGTCGGTGACGATCGCGACCCATTCCTCGGCGTTGGGGGCCGCCGGGTCGTAGATCGGCTCGGGGGACACCGCCCGGCGGTAGACTTCGATCTTGGGCAGCGGCGCGCGCTTGAACCCTTCCACCAGCACGATGTCCGCGCCCGGCAGGTACTCGCGGGCGAGCCCGATCGGATCGTATTCGTCGGGCGCGCGGTGGAAGAGGACGCGGAGCTCGGGACTCACCAGCAGCACGCGCTCCGCGCGTCCCTCGTGGAAGTGCCTCCAACTGTCCACGCCGGGCTGGTCCACCTGCGCCGGATGGTCGGCGTGCTTCATGCTCATGACCCGGTGTCCCCGGCGCGCGAGCTCGCTCGCCAGGGCCACGGTCAGCGTGGTCTTCCCGGCGTTTTTCCGCCCGATGATGGAGATGATTCGAGTCGCTGCCACAAACCGTCCGTGAGCGCGAGGTCGTCCGCGGTGTTCACATTGAAGAACAGGAGCTCCGGTTCGCCGAAGCGCCCCACCTCGGACAGGGGGAGGATACCGACCCTGATGCGCTCATGGAAGGCGATCGCCCGGAGGTCTCCCTGGTCCAGGCTTCGAGCGATGGCCTCCCGGCACGCGGGACCATACGCCGCGCAGAGCGGCTCCACCCCGCGCCGACCGCCGCTTTGTGGCAGACAGGCATCGTGCTCGAGGAGCCCCCCGGCGAGGCGGCGGAGCAGACCCTCGGGCACGAACGGCATATCCCAGGCGACGCACACCACCGGCGCCGGGGCCTCGACTACCGCGGTGTAGATGCCCCCCAGCGAGCCGAGGCCCCGACGTATGTCGGGCACCACGCGGAGATCGGGTCGCCAGTCCGGCGCCTCGGGCAGGTTGGCTACGAGCAACGGCGGCTCATCCAGCGCCGCCGTCATCACCCGCACCAGCCGGTCGAGGATCCGCTCCCCGCCTACCATCTCCAGGCCCTTGGGCTTTCCGCCGAACCTGGTGGCTCCGCCCCCGGCGAGAATGGCTCCCCGCGCCCTCAGTACCGCCTCCCGCGCTGGCGCTCGAGCACTACGTCGATGCCGATGAGCACACTGAAGAGATGCTTGAAGGTGCGGTCGTGGGCCGGCTCGGTGCGCGCGTCCGCCGTCGGGCTGGAGACCGTTTCGATGCCGACGATGTTGTCCCGGACTTCCCAGCGGAGGTGGTACGCGCGGCCCAGGGGCATGCTGGCGCCCACGCCGAGCGCGAGGGAGGGAGTGACACGAGCCCGCTTGCTGTCCTCGTAGATCGTGAGCTGCACGCCCTCGTTGCTGAAACCCTGAGTCAGCACCGAGCTCTGGTTGGAGAACAGCAGCCCGGCGCTCACCCTAGCGAACGGGGAGATCGGCTCCCGGCTGTAGAAGCGGAACACCGCTCCGCCGGACAACGTGACCGCGGCCGCCCGTCGCGCCGCCTGATCGATGTCGGCGCAGACCTGGGCGGTCTGCTCGCTCTGCACCCCTTGCACCAGTCGGCAGTTGTCCTCGTAGCCGAGGCCGATCAGGAACGCGTCACCGTTGATCCCGATGTGCTCACCCGCGAAGTAGGTCCCCGAGAGGCCGGCCCCGAAGGTGGGCATGATGCTCCGGCCCAGCGCCAGGTGGTCGGTGCGTGAGGGATCGTCCAGCACCGGCTGATCGGCCACGAACCACAGGCCCTTGCCCTGCACGTACGCCCCGGACACGGTGAAGATGAGCCGCGCACGGTCACCGGTTCGCTGGGCCTCCAGCGGGCCGGCAGCGGCCGCCAGAAGGACGGTGACGACGGCGAGGTCTCGGATGTGCATCGGCTCTCTCCCGGTCATCTATGGTCGACGGTTCCGCTGGAAACGTGGAGACGGCCCCGCGGCCTGGGCCCCACACAGGTCGCCGCCACCGCGCTCGCCGGAATCGGACCGCCTCAGCCCAGGCCGGTGCAGTCGGCGTAGAGCGTTGGATCCTCCATGATCCGCACCCGTTCCAGCGCGACGCCAGAAGGAAGACGGGCTACGATCCGGCGATACAGGTCGATCGCGATCGCCTCGCAGGTGGGCAGCATCTCACCATACCCCAGTCCCGGCACGTCCTGGTTCAGGTGTTTGCCGTCCAGCCGGCCAACCACTTCGTCCTGAAGGATCCGGTCGAGCTCCGCCAGATCGACCACCATGCCCATTCGGTCGTCGACCGGCCCGGAGACGGTGACCGCGCAGCGATAGTCGTGCGGGTGACCAGGCGGGTCGCTCAGCGGACCGAAGGCCTCCCGGTTCCTGGCGGCGGTCCAGTCGGGCCGGTAGAACCGGTGAACGGCGCGGAACCCCACGGTACGGGTCAGTACGACCGGCATGCTAGGGTGAGAACGAGAATCCGAGACCGGCCTGAAGCCACGAGGCCGTGCTCCACTCGCTCACCCGGCCGTCGTCGATCACCGGCGGCAGCGTGGGATCCTCCGTCGGCTCCCGGGTGAAGCTGGCGGGATAATTGAGCTTCCAGAAGATCACCCGGGCGTCGGTCCGCAGGTGCACCCGGTCGGTGAGAAAGAAGCGAAACCCAGCGTGGGGGGCGAAGTAGATCTTTTTTCCCAGCTCGAATCCGCTGGTGTCGGCCGCGGTGCCGCTGGGCAGCGCCAACCCTCCGCCCACCCCCACGAACGGCGCCAACCGATGCCAGGTCTTGCCGCCGGTCAGGTTGAGTTGAAGGTCGATCTCGACGAACGACACCGTCTGGTCCACCGGCCCGCGTACCCGGTTCTCCAGCACCACGAAAGGGTCGACGATCAGCCGCTCCAGGTTCCCGCGGCCGAGCTGGAGGCCAAGCTGGATCGGGCTGGCGGTGCGGATGTCGTACCGGAGCCCGAAGACCGGTCCGTCGTGTGGCGCGATCCCGAACCGGCCCCCCGTGCCACCGAACAGCCCGGCCAATCCGGTGACCGTGTGGCCCCGGGGAATGTCGTGATACGGCGAGCGCCCCGGCGGGTGGCCCACCTGGGCGAAGGCCAGGGTAGGGAGTAAGAGCGTCAACGCTAGTGTCACCCTGAGCGCAGCGAAGGGACTCGCGCCTCGGGTTTCGCCTCCTTCGCATCGCTCAGGATGACATTGATGACGTTGAATCGACGGATCCTGCAGCTTCATCTCAGCACTCCCTCAGGTCGCGTCCGGTCATTTCCATCGGTGGCTCGATACCCAGAAGCTGCAGCACGGTGGGAGCCACGTCGCGGAGCGAGCCTCCCGAGCGGAGCCGGGCGGCCTCGGCGGCCACCGCCACCAGGGGGACCGGGTTGGTGGTGTGGGCGGTATGCACCCCGCCCGTCGCCGGATCGATCATCATCTCGCTGTTGCCGTGATCGGCGGTGATGAGGACGCTGGACCCGGCCTGCTCCGCACTCGCCAGCACGCGGCCCAGGCACCGGTCCACGGTCTCGACCGCGCTCATCACGGCGGGAAGCACGCCGGTGTGTCCCACCATGTCGGCGTTGGCGTAGTTGCACAGCAGGAAGTCGTGGTCGCCCGACTCGATGGTGCGGCAGAGCGCGTCGGTGATGCCATGCGCGCTCATCTCCGGAGCGAGATCGTAGGTCGCCACCCGCTGAGACGGGATCAGGCGGCGCTCTTCGGCCGGATATGGCGGCTCGTATCCGCCGTTGAAGAAGTAGGTCACGTGGGGATACTTCTCCGTCTCGGCGGTGCGAAACTGGGTGCGTCCCTGGTCGGCCAGGACCTCGGCCAGGATGCGTGCCAGGCTGAAGGGCGGAAAAGCCGGCGGGATCGGAAAGGTCTGGTCGTACTGCGTCATCGTGACCGCCGCTAGCCGGGGACGGACCCCCAGATCGAATTCCTCGACGTCTTCTACCGCCAGGGTGCTCACGATCTGGCGCATCCGATCGCTGCGGTAATTGAAAAACAGCACCCCGTCGTCGTCCCGCATGGTGGCGACCGGCTTCCCGTTCCGGTGGTGGACCAACGGCCGAATGAACTCATCGGTCTCGCCCCGCTGGTAAGCCGCCTGCACCGCGAGCACCGGGTGCTCGACCGGCGTGCCGATGCCGTGTACCATCGCGTCGTAGGCCAGCTTGGTGCGTTCCCAGCGGCGGTCCCGGTCCATGCCATAGTACCGCCCGGTCAACGAGGCGATCTCGACTCGCGGTCCGGCGATCCGGCGCATGTCCTGGAGCAGGGTCCGCACCACCTCCGCTCCCAAGGTCGGCGCCGAATCTCTGCCGTCCAGGAAGCCGTGGATGGCGATGCCGGAAACCCGGTGGCGGACGCCGAGCTCGACGCAGGCCAACAGGTGCCGGTCGAGCGCATGGACCCCGCCGGGCCCCAGCAGCCCGACCAGATGCAGCGTGCCGCCGGTCTGCCGGAGGCCGGCGCACAGCTCCACGAGGGGGGGAAGCTGATAGAATTCACCGGTCTGGATGCTTTGGGAGATGCGGACCAGATCCTGGGGGACCACGCGCCCGGCGCCGATGTTCAGGTGCCCCACCTCGCTGTTGCCCATCTGGGCCTCGGGGAGACCGACGGCGAGGCCGCTGGCGTCCAGCAAGGTGCGCGGAAAGCTTCCCCAGAGCCGGTGCCAGACCGGGGTGGAAGCCAGCTCGATGGCGTTTCCCTCGCGCTCGCGCCGGTATCCCCAGCCGTCCAGAACCACCAGGACCACCCGGTTCCGGGGACGTCCGTTTGACATGGATCTCCGCGTGTTCTACAATGGCGGACTGTGAGTTACGCGCCGCAATCTAGTCCCGGCTATCCTCAGCTACCAGCCTGCGTGATCGCGCTGATGCTGCTCGGCGGACCCCTCGCCGGCCAGGAGGAACGGCGGCTGGAGGCCCCGGCCAATCTGCACCGCGACCCAGCCGGAACCCCCCTGGTTTCGCTGCCCGCGGGTGCCGCGGTGGAGGCCGGCGAAGCGGACGGCGACTGGCGCCAGATCACGGTAGAGGGGTGGATCTTCCAGCCGTCCACCTCGCCCACCAGGCGGGAGGGTTTCGATCTGGTCGTGACCTCCGACGAGGGCGAGAACCTCCGCCGGGTGCCCAACGGGCCGATCGTCGGGCGGGCTCGGGTCGGCACGCTGCTAGAGCGGGTGGGTGAAAAGGGCAAGTGGTTCCAGGTCCGGCGTGACGGCTGGGTGCCGCGCACGGCCGTGGCGGCCCAGGCGGCGGCGCCGGCGCGGACGCAGCAGGGCCGGACACCAAAGCGCCCAGCCCAGCCGGCCCCCTCGGCACCCGTGCCCCAGCCGGTGTCGTCCATCGAGGGGGTGGAGACCATCCGGGAAACCGGCTTGCGCCGGATGCCGGACAGCGCGCCCGCCTCGACGCTTCCGGCCGGAACCCCCGCCCGCGTCGTGGGCCGGTCGGGCGAATGGGTGAGGGTGCAGGTGGAAGGCTGGGTGCCGGAGGCCGATCTCAAGCCCGCCGAGTCCGGCGTCCTGGCGGGAATCACCGCCGCCGAAGTCATGGCCACACCCGACCGGTTCGTCGGCCAGACGCTCGACTGGCGTCTCCAGGTCATCGCGGTGCAGCTCGCCGACGAGCTCCGGCCCGAGATGCCCGCCGGCCAACCCTACCTCCTCACCCGGGGGCCCCTGCCCGAGCCCGGCTTCGTCTACGTGACCATCCCTCCAGGCCGCATCGCCGAGTTCCGGGCGCTTCCGCCGCTGCACGAGGCAGTTTTGCGGGTCACCCTGAAGGCGGCGCGCACCCGCTATCTGGCGACGCCGGTGGCCGAACTGGTCGCCACGATCGGGGCTGCCGAGGGAGGGCAGTGAAGCGATGAACGACCTGCTCAAGCAACGGATTGCCCGCCTGCTCGACAACCTGGGCGACGAGCGCGGCTACCAGATCCTGGACTACATCGAATTTCTCGAGAGCAAGTATGCCGAGCGGGCCCGGCCGGGCGGGATTCTCGCCAAGATCACCGAGACGGTGGAAGACACCATGCGCGCCGGCAAGCTTCCCATCCAGGCGATCAGCGGCACCATGGGCCTGGTGGACGGCGCCGCCAAGGTGATGAAGGGACTCGCCGCCGCCGGGCAGGCCGTGGTGGACGAGGCGGTGAAGGCGGCGGAGAGTGCCTCCAAGCCAGCGCCGTTGCCGGGGCCAACACCTCCCAAGTCCGATTCCGACGCCCTGTCACCCTGAGCGAAGTCGAAGGGGCCATATCGAGCATGGCCCCCTTCGACTTCGCTCAGGGTGACAGGGCGTCGGAATCGGACTTGGGAGGTGTTGGCCCCGGCAACGGCGCTGGCTTGGAGGCACTCTCCGCC
>JACCRH010000300.1 GCA_013813675.1 Gemmatimonadales bacterium | reverse complement strand
GGTGTCGAGGGCTCGTCCCACCCGCTCGGTCTGGGCGGTGAAGGAGTAGTCGGCCTTCTTGGGATGGGAGGACCAGCCGTAGCCGAGCGGCTCGACGATGACGCACTGGTAGCCCTGCGCCACCAGGGGCCCGGTAAGCATGCGGTAGCCGAACGCCGCGCCGAACATGCCGGGGATGAGCACCAGCGGGCGGCCGGCACCGATGGTGGTGGTCCGGAGAATCTCGCCGGGGGCCACCTCGACATCGCGAACCTGGGCGCTGTCTGGAGGGCCGGCCGCGAGGGCCAGCAGGAGAAGGAGCATCGCAATCAACTTACACCGCCGGGGCGGACCGCGCGAACTGGTGGGCCCTCTCGCCTTGCTCCCCCGGCGGTCCTATACTGCGTCGGTCATCCACGTAAGGTCTACCCCATCGCTCCGCTCATAGCACCCCGACTGGCCGCCCGTTTCATCCCCCGCCGTCCCGACGCCCGCGAGGACCTGCTCGCCGGGCCGATCCGGGGCGAGCTGCTGGGCGCGGAGCACCTGGCCGAACGGGCCCACGCTCTCGCCTCGGAGCAGCGGCTCGACCGGCGCAAGCGCCCCCGCCGGCAGACCCCGCTGCTCGACCGCCTCGACGGGACCCGGCGCATCCTGGAGGACGCCCGCCTCCGGCTGACCGACGCCGCCGACCAGAAGCTGGACGTGGGCCCCGCCGGGGAGTGGCTGCTCGACAACTATCACGTGGTGCAGGACCATATCGGCGGGGTGCGCGACAGCCTGCCGCGGGGGTACTACCGGGAGCTGCCGGTCCTGGCCGCGGGTCCCCTCGCCGGATACCCCCGGATCTACGAGCTGGCGATCACCCTGATCTCGCACAGCGAAGGGCGGATCGCGCTGGACAACGTGACCGGCTTCGTCGCCGCCTTCCAGCAGGTGTCCTCGCTCACCATCGGCGAGCTGTGGGCGGTACCGGCGATGCTGCGGCTGGGGCTGATCGAGAACGTCCGCCGGATGACGCTCCGCACCGTGCAACGGCTGGACGAGACCCAGGCGGCCGACGCGGCGGCCGCGCGGATCGCGGGCGCGAGCGAGGCCGGCAAAACCACCCTCGATGCCGAGCTCGACCGCTTCCTGGCGAATCCGCCGTCGCTCACTCCGATCTTTGTCTCCCGCTTCCTTCAGCAGCTCCGCGCGGCGGGCGGCTCACTCACCGCCATCCGGCTGCTGGAGACGTGGATCGCCGAGGAGGCCCTGAGCGTGGAAGAGGCTGCCTCTCGGGCCACCCGGCGGCTGGCGCTCACCCAGGTCGGGATGGCCAACAGCATCACCAGCCTTCGCGCCATCGCTCAGATGGACTGGCGGACCTTCGTCGAGGGCCAGAGCCGGCTGGACGCCGCCTTGAGAGAGGACCCCTCGGGATTCTACTCCAGGATGACGTTCGCCACCCGCGACTGGTACCGCCACGTGGTGGAGCGTATCGCGAAGCGGACCCGCCGCTCCGAGGAGTCCGTCGCCCGGCGGGCCGTAGAGTGCGCCCGCGCCGCCATGGAGCAGGATCCCGCGAAACCGCGGCGGGCCCACGTCGGCTACTACCTCATCGACGACGGCCTGGCCGAGCTGGAGCGCGCCACCGGCTATCGCCCGCGGGCCGCCGAGGCGGTGCTCCGCGCGATGCGCCGCCATCCCAACGCGGTGTTCGTGGGTGGCGTGGTCTCGATGACGGCGGTGGCCCTCGCGGCGCTGCTGCTGCTGGGCGGCGCCCCCGCCTGGTCGCTGTGGCTCCCCCTCCTGCTGCTCGGCCTCATTCCCGCCAACGACATCGCCGTCAACCTGGTGAACCAGGTCGTCACCGCCTTCCTGCCGCCGCGGACGCTGCCCAAGCTCGACCTGCACGAGCACGGGGTCCCGCCCGAGTTCCGCACCGCGGTCGTCATCCCGACCCTCTTCGGCAGCGTGGAGGCGGTGCGCGACGCGCTGGAACACCTCGAGATCCAGTTTCTGGCCAACCGCGAGGCCCATCTCCACTTCGCGGTCCTGAGCGACTTTACCGACTCGGCGACCGAGATCCGGGAAGACGATGCGGCCATCGTGGAGGCCGCGGTCGACGGCGTGGGCGCGCTCAACGCCCGCTATGCCGGCGGCGCCGAGGACGCGTTCTACCTCTTCCACCGGTCCCGCCGCTGGAACGCGCGCGACGGCATCTGGATGGGATGGGAGCGCAAGCGCGGCAAGCTCTCCGAATTCAACCAGTTCGTGCTGGGACGTGGAGCGGGCGCCTTCGCCGTGGTGGTGGGCGACCTGGGGCCGATCCGCAGCGTGCGCTACGTGATCACTCTGGACGACGACACGGTGCTGCCTCCCGATTCCGCTCCCGATCTGGTCGGCGCGCTGGCCCACCCGCTCAACCGCGCCGAGTACAGCCCGGCCCTGGGCCGGATCGTGCGCGGCTACGGCATTCTCCAGCCCAGAGTCGGGGTGTCGCTCACCAGCGCGAACCGCTCGCTCTTCGCCGCCATTCAATCGGGCCAGCCGGGCGTCGATCCCTACACCACCGCGGTGTCCGACGTCTACCAGGACCTGTACGGCGAGGGGAGCTTCACCGGCAAGGGCGTCTACGACGTCAAGGCCTTCGAGCGGGCGACCCGGGGGCGCTTTCCGGAAAACACCCTGCTGTCGCACGACCTGATCGAAGGGAGCTACGCGCGGGCGGGCCTGGCGACCGACGTCGTGGTGTACGACGACTATCCCAGCCGCTACCTCACCTTCGCCCGCCGCAAACACCGCTGGATCCGGGGTGATTGGCAGTTGCTCCAGTGGCTCGCCGGCCGGGTGCCGGGGCCCGACGGGCCGGAGCCCAACCGGCTTTCCCTGCTGTCGCGCTGGAAGATTCTGGACAACCTCCGCCGCAGTATGGTGGAGATCGCCCAGCTCGCCTTCCTGGTGGTCGGCTGGACGCTGCTGCCAGGCGGTGCGCTTCGATGGACGTTGCTGGGGTTGGGCGCGGTCGCGGCGCCGTGGCTGGTCTCCCTGCTGCTGGCGCTTCTCCGGCCCCCGCTCGACAAGTCGTGGCGCGCCTACTACTCCGCCGTAGGACGCGACGCGGCGACCAGCGTCCAGCAACTGGCCCTCGCGATCGTGTTCCTGCCCCACCAGGCATGGCTTTCGGGCGACGCGATCGCCCGGACGCTCTGGCGGCTCTTGGTGAGCCGCCGCCGCCTGCTCGAATGGCGGACGGCATCACAGACCGAGCGCGGCGTGGCCGACGCCTTCCGGGTGGTCTGGCGTGCCATGTGGCCGGCGGCCGCGATCGCCGGCGCCGTCCTCGGGGCGGTCCTGTTGCGCGAGGCCCTGGTGCCGGCCGCGGCGACGCCGGTGTGGATGCTGGTGGTCGCCGTGCTGCCGCTGATCCTGGCCTGGCTGGCCTCCCCGGTGGTGGCCTACGTCCTCCGAGCGCCCGCGGCGCCCGGCGAGCAGCGCCTCTCTTCGGGCGCCCGGCGGCAGGCGCTCCGCTACGCCCTGCTGCACTGGCGGTTCTTCGATCGCTTCGTCAGCGCGGAGACCAACTGGCTGGCTCCCGACAACTTTCAGGAGGAGCCGGAGCCGGTCGTGGCGATGCGAACCTCCCCCACCAACGTCGGTCTTCAGCTTCTGGCCTCGGTGAGCGCCTGGGACCTGGGATTCATTCCGCTCGACGATCTGGTGGGGCGGCTGGAGCTGGTCCTCCGCTCTCTGGAGCGCATGCGGCGGTTCCGCGGCCATTTCTTCAACTGGTACGACCTGCGGGACCTGAGCGTGCTCGAGCCGGCCTACGTGTCCACCGTGGATAGCGGCAACCTCGCCGGACACCTCGTCGCCCTCCGGCAGGCTTGTCTCGCGCTGGCCGACGGGCCGCTGCTGGATGTCCGGATCTGGCGCGCCCTGGAGATCGGGCTCGCCCTGGCGGACGATCGGATTCGATCGCTGCCCGAGGCCGCGAGCGCCCGGGAGCACCTTCGTGCCGCCCAAGCCGCCGTTGGGGCCGCTCGGCGCGACCCCATCTCGAGCGCCGCGCTGTCGCGGGTGCTGGAGCCGCTTCGGAACGCCGAGTCGTTGCTCGCGCGGGCCCACCTCGCGCCCGCGGCCCAGCGGCCGGCGGCGGAGTGGCTTTCCTGGAGCGTCCGTCTGCTCAGCGGACACCGGGACTGGGCCGACGGCCTCTCCTCCCAGCCTCGCGCCACTTTGCGCGATCTCGCCGGCGCGTCACCCGCTGCGAGCACGTTGATCCTCCGGCTCGAGGCGATCGCTGAGCGGGCCTACACCTACGCCATGGAGATGGATTTCCGATTCCTGATGGATCCCGACCGGAAGCTGTTCGCCATCGGATTTCAGCAGACGACGCACTCACTGGACAGTTCGTACTACGATCTTCTGGCCTCCGAGGCGCGGCTCGCGAGCTTCATCGCCATCGCCAAGAACGACGTGCCGGTGGAGCACTGGTTCCACCTGGGTCGCACGATGACGTACGCCTCGGGTGCGCCGGCTCTGGTCTCGTGGAGCGGGAGCATGTTCGAGTACCTGATGCCGGTACTGGTCATGCGGTCGTTTCCCTTGACCATGCTGGCGCAGACCTACGACGGCGCCGTCAGCCGCCACCGCACCCACGGCGCGGAGCGGCGGGTTCCCTGGGGCGTGAGCGAGAGCGCCTACAACGTGCGCGACCGGCATCTCACCTATCAGTATCGCGCGTTCGGAGTGCCCGACCTGGCGCTCAAGCGCGGTCTGGGCCGGGAACTGGTGGTGGCCCCGTACGCCTCCGCGCTCGCCGCCATGGTGAGCGCGGAGCCGGCGCTGGCGAACCTGGCGCAACTGGAGCGCCTGGGCGCGCTCGGCCCCTACGGCTTCCGGGACGCGATCGACTACACCCGGCCCGACCTCGACCAGCCCTACTCGGTGGTGTACGCCTACATGGCGCACCACCTGGGCATGGGCCTGGCCGCGCTCACCAACATCCTGTGCCGGGGGGTCTGGCAGCGACGCTTCCACGCCGATCCGGTGGTGCGCTCCGCCGAGCTGCTGCTGCACGAGCGCATCCCGCGGCGGCTGGTGCTCCGCGAGCCGCAGCGGACCCGCCCCGACGAGGCGATGCCCGACGCCGAGCTCGACCAGCCCGCGGTGCGCCGGCTGGATACGCCCGACACCCCGCAGCCCCACATCGCGCTCCTCGGCGAGCCGCCCTACACCATCATGGTGAGCCACTGCGGCGCCGGGTACAGCCGCTACGAATCGCTGGCGGTGACCCGCTGGCGGGCGGACGGGTGCCGCGACGCGACCGGCCAGTTCCAGTACGTGAAGGACCTGGCCACCGGCCGGGTCTGGTCGGCAGCCCACCAGCCGGTCTGCGCCCCGGCGGACTGGTATCACGCCGACCTGGCGACCGACCGGGTCACCTTCCGGCGGGCCGACGGCGCCATCGAGACCAGCACCGAGATCGCCGTAGTGCCGGAGGACTCGGCCGAGGTGCGGCGGGTCACGGTGACCAACAACAGCGACCGTCGGCGCGAGGTCGAGCTCACCAGCTACGGCGAGATCGTTCTCGCGCCTCCCGAAACCGACCGGGCCCATCCCGCCTTCGCCAACCTGTTCGTCGAGACCGAGTGGCACGAGTGGGCCACGGCCATCACCGCCACACGGCGTCCCCGGTCGGCAGCCGAGCGGTCGCTCTGGTGCGTCCATGTGGCGGCGGCGAAGGACCGGGTCGGTCCGGTGACCTGCGAGACCGACCGCGCCCGTTTCGTCGGGCGGGGCCGGTCCACCCGCGACCCGGTGGCGATGGAGTCCGACGGCGCGCTGTCCGGCACGACCGGGGCGGTGCTCGACCCGATCTTCGCCCTGCGCGCGCGGCTCAGCCTGGGACCGGGGCAGTCCGCATCGGTCGCCTTCACCACCCTCGTCGCCACCAGCCGCGAGCGGGCGTTCCAGCTCGCCGACCGCTACCGCGACCCCCACGCGGCCCAGCGCGCGCTCGACCTGGCCTGGACTTCGAGCCAGATCGAGCTCCGCGAGCTGAATCTGAGCCCCGCCGATTCCGCCGTGGCACAGGAGCTGGCGGGGTACCTGTTCTACGGGAACCCGGCACTCCGGGCGCCGCAGGCGGAGTTGCGGCGTAACCGGGGGTCCCAGCCGCTGCTCTGGGGCAACGGGGTCTCGGGCGACTGGCCGATCCTGCTGGCGACGATCGAGTCCGCCGACGGGTTGCCGACGCTGCGCCAACTGCTCGCGGCCCAGCGCTACTGGCGGCGCCACGGGATGACCGTGGACCTCGTCGTGCTGAACGCGCATCCGCCGGACTACCAGCAGGACCTGGCCGACCGGATCACGGCCGCCGTATTCACCGTGGGTGACTCCACCTTCTTCGACCGGCCGGGCGGCATCTTTCTCCGCCGCCGCGACCTGCTGACGGCCCAGGAGCTGCTGATGCTGCGCGCGACCGCGCGGGCCCACATCCCCTGCGACGGCCGCTCGCTCGGCCGCATCCTCGCGACCGCGGCGCCGGAGGAAGCTCCCCAGGAGGAGGAGCCGATCGAGATCGAGACCCGCGCTCCCGAGCGGAGCGAATCCCGGGTGGTCCGGGCGGTCAAGCAGATCGGCGCGCGCATTCCCGAGCTGCTCGCCCCGCTCGCGGGGACGCTGACCGGCACCAGCCGCCCGCGCGACCCCCGTACCGCCCCCCGCGTCCTGGCGAACGGGCTGGGCGGTCTCACCTCGGACGGGCAGTACGAGATCCGGGTGAGCGGCGACCGGGTGCCGCCCGCGCCCTGGTCGAACGTCGTCGCCAACCCTCACGGCGGCTTTCTGGTCACCGAGCGCGGCGGAGGGTACACCTGGGCGGAGAACAGCTACTTCTACCGGCTCACCCCGTGGCACAACGATCCGGTGAGTGACGCGGTGAGCGAGGCGGTGTACCTGCAGGACGGCGAGACCGGAGAGCTGTGGTGCGCCACCCCGGGGCCGGTCCGGGTGGAGACGCCGTACACTGTCCGGCACGGGCAGGGCGCCTCGTTCTTCGAGCATCGGCACCAGGGGATCGCCACCCACCTGACGCTCGGCATGGCGGACGACGCGCCGGTGAAGCTCACGCTGCTGCGGGTCACCAATACCGACTCCCGCCCCCGCCGGCTGGTGGTGACGACGTACGTGGAGTGGACCCTGGGCGTCCTTCGCGAACACACCCAGCACCAGGTGCGCACCTCGTTCGACGGAGAGCACGGAGCGATCCTGGCTCGCAACAGCTATGACCCACAGTTCGCGTCGTGGCTCGCCTTTCACGCCATGAGCGAACCGGTCACCGGCCACACCGCCAGCCGGCACGAGTTCCTCGGCCGGAACGGCGCCGCCTCGGCCCCGGCCGCGCTGCGTCCCGGCGGGCGCCTGAGTGGCGTCATCGGGGCGACGATCGACCCTTGCGCCGCGCTGCAGTGCACGCTCGAGCTCCGGCCGGGGGAGACTCGCGAGGTGGCGATCCTGCTGGGCGCGTGCGAGGGCGAGGCGGCCGCTCGCCAGGCCCTGGCGGAATACCGGGACGTCGCCCGGGCACGGGCCGCCGTGGACCGCGCGGTCGGGACCTGGGCCGAACGGCTCAGCGTCGTCACGGTGCGGACGCCGGAGCCCGCTTTCGACGCGATGCTCAACCACTGGACCCTTTACCAGGCGCTCGCCTGCCGGGTGTGGGGCCGCTCGGCGCTCTACCAGAGCAGCGGCGCGTACGGCTTCCGAGATCAGCTTCAGGATGTGATGGCGCTGGTCTACGCCGAGCCGGCGCTGGCGCGGGAGCACATCCTGCGCGCGGCGGCCCGCCAATTCCTCGAGGGCGACGTACAGCACTGGTGGCATCCCCAGAGCGGACGCGGTGTGCGGACCCGGTTTTCCGACGACCTGGCGTGGCTGCCCTACGTGGTGGACCACTACCTCGCCACCACCGGCGACCGGTCGCTGCTGGACGAGCAGGTCCCCTTTCTTGCGATGCGCGAGCTGGGGCCCGAGGAGCACGAGGTCTACGACCTGCCGCTGGTCACCGAGGAGCACGGTAGCGTGTACGAGCACTGTCTCCGCGCGCTGCGCCGGGCGTGTACCGCGGGTGCGCACGGCCTGCCGCTGATCGGCATCGGAGACTGGAACGACGGGATGAACCGCGTGGGGGTGGCAGGCCGGGGGGAAAGCGTGTGGCTGGCCTGGTTTCTCGTCACCACGCTCCGGGCCTTCGACAAGCATGCGGAGGCGAGGGGCGACGCGGCGGTGGCTGCCGAGTTCCGCCGGCAGGCCCGCGACTACGTGGATGCCGTCGAGGCCCACGGGTGGGACGGCGCGTGGTATCGGCGGGCGTACTTCGACGACGGCGCGCCCCTCGGCTCGAGCGAGAACGACGAGTGCCGCATCGACTCCATCGCGCAGAGCTGGAGCGTGATCTCGGGCGCCGGCGCCCCGGAGCGCCAGGCCCGGGCGATGGCCTCGCTGGAGCAGCATCTGGTGCGGGAGGACGCGCGCCTCCTGATGCTGCTCACGCCGGCATTCGACGACACTCCGAGGGACCCGGGCTACATCAAGGGATACCTGCCCGGCGTCCGCGAGAACGGGGCGCAGTACACCCACGCCGCGCTCTGGGCGGTGCTCGCCACCGCCCTCCGGGGCGAGGGCGACCGGGCGTTCGAGCTCTATCAGATGATCAACCCGCTCACCCACGCCCGGACGCCGGAGGAGGTGGCGGTCTACCAGGTGGAGCCCTATGTCGTCGCCGCCGACGTGTACACCGCGGCCGGCCACCTGGGCCGCGGAGGGTGGACCTGGTACACCGGTTCCGCCAGCTGGATGTACCGCGTCGGCCTGGAGGCGATCCTCGGCTTCGTCAAGCGGGGCGACACCCTCTTTATCCGCCCCTGCGTTCCGGCCGCGTGGCCGGAGTTCACCATCCAGTACCGGTACGGAGCCAGTCTCTACACCATCGTGGCGCGCCGCGGAGGAGCGGGCGTCGCGGCCGGCGTCACCCTGGACGGGCGGGCGCTGGAAGGTCCCGGCATTCCGCTGGTGGACGACGGGGCCACGCACGAGGTGCTCTGCTCATTTGCGTCCTAGCCTCCGGGTCGGCTAGTCGATCCCCACCCGGCCCACGACCGACGCGATGAGCTTGGCCGGGTCGTAGCCCACGCCGTCCTTGAACACCACCGTAGGGCTCCGGATGACGGTGGGGTCGGCGGTGAGATCCCCCTTGAGCACCACGAGGTCGGCCAGCTTGCCGCGCTCCACCGTGCCGAGCCGCTTGTCTACGCCGAGGATTCTGGCGCCGTTCGCGGTCATGATCCTGACCGCCTGGGCCGGAGTGAAGCCGGCTTCGATGAAGAGCTCGTAGTTCCGCTGGTCGCCATAGCCTGCCAGGGCACCCCCGATCCCGGTCGGGTCCACCCCCGAGGCCAGGAGTCCGCCGGCCTCGACGAACGCCTTCTCGAAGGCCATCGCATTGGTGAGTCCTCTTTCGGGCACCGGGCCGCTGCCCGAGGAATCGATCTCGTGACGGATCTGGAGGTAGGTCTCCCGTAGAGCAGGCGTCATGGCCTCGAGTGTCCGGGCGTCCTTGGTCGGCCGGTTGGCGACGAACGGCTCGTACACCGCCAGGGTCGAGGTCATCGACACACGGCGTTTCACCAGGGTCGCGATGACGTTCTTCGCCGTCTCCCCTTTGGGATCGGCCTGGCCCATCTCGCCGACCTGATCGATGGGGCAGAGATCGGGCTGCTTCGCCGAATGAAAGTCGGAGGCGGTGAGCATCCCGTGCTCCAGGTTGTCGATCCCGAGGTCCACCGCCTCGCGGAAGCTGACCGAGCAGAGGTGACCGGTGACCTTCACCCCGCGCTTGTGCGCCTCCTTGATCGCCGCACCCAGCTCGGCCCGCCGGATGTCGGTGTACGCCTTGATCCAGGTGGCGCCCTCCGCGGCCCAGTACGCGACGAAGCGGCGGGCCGCCTCGGGCGAGGTCACCACCGCCATGCTGCCGCCGCCCTCCGCGCCGGTGATGTAGGGAGCGGTCAGGTGAATCCGCGGGCCGGGCACCAGCCCCCCGTCGATATTCTCCTTGGTATTGATCTCGGCATACGGCGACCGGCCGCCGGTGGTGCGGATGGTGGTGACGCCCGATCCGAGGTAGAGCCGAGGACCGGTGTACGACATCTGTACCGCCCGCCCGCCCGCGGCGGTGTAGAACAGGTGATCGTGCATGCCGACGATGCCGGGGATCACCGTGTGACCGCCCAGGTCCATGGTGCGCGCCCCGGCCGGCACCTTCACGGCCGCCCCAACCCCGACCTCCGCGATGCGGCCGTCGCGAATCAGGACCGTCTGACCCCGCCGCGGCGCGCCGCCGGTCCCATCCAGCAGCATCACGTTGGTGAGCGCGACGACGGCGGTGTCCACCGCGATGTATTTGCGCACCTCTTCCGAGAGCGAGTCGGGGCGCTGGGCGGGGAGGGTCTGGGGGAGCAGGGCGGCGAGGGATAGCAGGACGGCGAATGGGCGCATAGCTGGTCTCCGTTGACGGGAATCTTGATCCGTCATCATGTCACCCTGAGCGCAGCGACGGGGCCCAAGGCGGATATGGCCTCCTTCGCTCCGCTCAGGATGACACGCTGACATTGACAGGCGCGGACATTGTCAGCCGCGGACATCACTCCACGGTGAACCCCATCATCATCCCGGCCGACAGATGCTCGGCGATGTGACAGTGCAGCATCCAGCGCCCGGGATTGGAGGGGTCGAGCAGAATATCCACCGCCGCGCCGGCCGGCAGCAACACGGTGTCCTTCCACACCAGGTTCTCGTTGGGCACCCCGTTGACCGAGAGCACGAGGAACCGCTGCCCGTGCAGGTGGATGGGGTGCTGCATCGCATGGAAGCTCCGGCGCTGATTCACCAGCCGGATGCGGACCGGCTCGCCGCGCCGGAGGCGCCAGTCGACGTCCATGTTCTCACGGCCGGTGGCCGGGTCCCGCACGATCCAGCGGACCTGCCGGCCGGTGGACGCCCAGTTCATCATCGGCATCGTGCCGCTCCACTCCATTGGCGCGAAGTAGATCGAGTCGAGCTGCATCAGGCGCTGGGTGACCGGCGGGAGCCCCCGAGCCTCGAGCGTAAGCACCAACGCCTGGGTCGGTGCGCCGGCCGCGCGGCGGCGGAAGCGCTCCATCTCCGCCCCAGCCGCGGTGTCCCGCCGCAGGGCGGCGAATGCGCCGCCCTGGCCGCCCGCCGCGCCCCTCCGCCCGACCTCCACGGTACCCAGGGTGTCCACCTCGGAGAAGAATCTCCCATACAGATGGTCGAGCCCCCGGACCCGGTTCACCAGCGCCACGGTGCCCGGGTGGTCGAAGCGCACGTGAATCACGTAGCGCTCCGCGGGGCCGATCACCACGCTCTCCACCCACGCCTCCCTGGCATACGGTCCCACATCGGAGGCCACTACTTTCATCCGCGCGCCCGGAAAAGACAGGTTGAAGGTCCGGGTATTGGCCGCATTCGTCAGGTAGAACCGTACCACCTCCCCCCGCCCCACCTGCAGCCGATACCCCGGCTCGCCGTTCACCAGAAAGGTGCTGCCGAACCTGCCCATCAGCGCGTGGGTCGGTGACTCACCACCCAGCGGCACCAGGCCCTTCTCGCCGATCAGGATGTCGTCGAGCATCAACACGGCTTCGCGGCTCGCCGGTCCGTACTGTTCACCGACGGCGGGCCGCACCAGCAGGTTTCCGTAGAGCCCGAGCTCCTGCTGGACGTCCTCCCGCACGTGGGGATGGTACCAGTAGACGCCGGTATCGGGAAATCGCAGCCGGTAGATGAACTTCCCTCCGGGACGAACCACGGGCTGAGATAGTTGAGGCACGCCGTCGTTGCGATGGTCCAGCCGGATCCCGTGCCAGTGCACCGTCGTGGGATGGGGCAGCCGGTTGGTGAACGCGACGGTGATCTCCGATCCGCGCACCGTCTCGATCAGCGGTCCGGGATACTGTCCGTTGAAAGCGTACATCGTGTACCGCTTGCCCTTGAGGCTCCGCTCGGCCAGCCCCGCCTCGAGCCGAAGGGTGTCGCCGGGGCCGACCCGGACCGTCTCTCGCGGCCGGGCGGCGGGAGCCGGCCCGGAGGGCAGGAACGGTGTCACCTCCGGGCGGAGCGCCATTTCGGCCGGCAGCATCGCGAGGCCGGGCGGCATCGGCACCGTAGTCCAGCGCGCCCCCGAATCGGTGGGGCTCGCCGCGCCCCGGTGTTCCTGGTGCCCACCGCCGGGCTCCTGCCCCATGCTTCCGATGGAGAACTCGAGCAGGTCCGGCGGAAATAACCTGGTGCTCGGCGACTGGCCCCGGAGCACCACCCGACCGTCAGGCTCCTTCACCTGCGCGGTCGTTTCGGCGGTAACCACGACGACAAACTTCTCGAGGTCCACGACGCCCAGATCCACCCGGCCATTCGCCACCTGTCCCAGGCGCTGGACCGGATGCATCACGGGCGGGGCGACCCAGGCGACGTAGGTACGGAATGGGCCCAGCGATTCGGGTGATGGCAGTCCGGAGACGACGAGCGTCAGGTGATGGCGGAGACGGCCGTCGGATGTGCTGGCCACGGTGAAAGGTCCCGGCACATGGCCCAGCTCGACCAGCCCGGAGGCACCCCGGATCCCCGGCGCGGGGATCAGCTCGATGCAATAGAGATCGCGACTGGGACCGAGCGGCGCCGGCGGGTCACAGGGCCGCTGGGCGGCGGCGGAGGTGAAGGACGCGGACAGCAGTACCAAGAGAGCGGACAGCCGC
>JACCRH010000293.1 GCA_013813675.1 Gemmatimonadales bacterium | reverse complement strand
GGCGGAGCACGTCCTGGATCTCGGGATCGGGCTCGCTGCGGCCGAACGGTGGCGGAAGATGTACCAGCGCGAGTGCCGGCACCGGCAGGTCGAGCCGCGTGGCCATGAGCCCCACCAGCAGCTCCGCGACCAGGGCCCGGGGACCCTGGCCGGCGCCGCGGAACTTGACCACATACAGTCCGTCGTCCGTCTCCACCACCGCCGGCAGGGAGCCGCCCTCCCGGAGCGGCTGCACGTAGCGCGTCGCGGTTACGCGGGGGAGAGGCGGCAGGTCGGCCATGGCGGGAAAGTATAGCTAGTCCACCTCGATGAACCCGTGGCCCACGAGGACGCTCGCCCCGCCGACCCAGGTGTTCACCACGATCCCCTCTCGTTTCTCCGCACGGGTCTCCAGCACGCTCGGGCGTCCCATCTCGACTCCTTGCGCCACGCGCCAGCGGAAGTCGCCGTTGGCCGCGTGGTGGTGGTGCCCGAGCAATCCGGCGAGGGCGCAATTCGCGCTTCCCGTAGCGGGGTCTTCCGGCACCCCATCCAGCGGCGCGAACATCCGTGCCCGGATATCGAACTCGTCCGCGCTGAGCGTATAGAGGTGCACGTCCGGAGTCACCCCTTCGGCGACGAGCGCGTCGACGCCATCCGCGTTCACCCTGGCCCGGCCCAAGGCGCCGCGGTCCTTGACCTCGGCCATCAGGAAGGGCAGGCCGACCGAGGCGACCTGTGGCAGATGAGTGGTGGTGACGATGTCGGCGTCCGACAGCGACACGGCCCGGGCCAGCATCTGGGCCGAGACGGTCTTGCCCAGAGAGAGGCGGGCGGGGGCGCGCAGTTCACACCAGATGCGGCTTCCCTCGCGATTGTGGATCGCCACCGGGACCAGCCCCGCCTTCTCTTCGAACGTGACGGTGATCGAGCCGTCGATCGGTCCCAATTCGCCGGTGGCGGCCAGGGCGAACGCGGTGCCGATGTTGGGATGCCCGGCGAACGGGACTTCGATCGAAGGCGTGAAGATGCGCACCCGACGGGTATACCCCGCCTCGGCGGGGAATACAAACGTGCTCTCTGCGAAGTTGAACTCCCGGGCGATCTGCTGCATCTGCCGGTCGGAAAGACCCTCGGCCTGAGGCAGCACGGCGAGTTGATTGCCGCCGAAGCGCTGGTCCGTGAAGACGTCGCAGATGTAGTAGCGGTATTCCCCCGTGTCCCTACTCCTGCAGGAAGCGCTCCAGGATCCGATTGAACTCGGCCGGCCGCTCGATCTGGAGCCAGTGCCCCGTGCCGGTGATGACGCGTTGGGGAAGGCCAGGACCGAGGCGGTGCATGCTGTACGGAAAGTCGTTTTCCGGGGTGACGACGGCGAGCGTGGGGCCGCGGAACCGCGCGAGGGCGGGCTTGGGGTCGAAGGCCATTACCGCGTGCAGCCCGCGCACCATGGTTTCCCGCGGCGTTGCCCGAAGATCACGCAGCAGCCGGTCCAGCACCGCCCCGTCGGAGCCGGCGATGCTGCTCCAGTAGCCCTCGATCGTCTCGGTGTACCCCGGCGAGTCGAGCGCGTCGAGGAAGGGACGCACCTCCGCCTCCGGGGTCTGGGTGCCGTCGCCGATCGGATCGGCCAGCAGGAGATGGGTGACGCGATCGGGATGCGCGCCGGCATACGCGAGCGCCACCCCTGCGCCCATGCTGTGGCCGACCACTGCAAAGCGCTCCAGCCCGAGGAAGTCGGCTACCGCGCCCACATCCTCGGACTGCGCCTCGATCGAGTACTCGCCCTGCTTGGGCGGATCCGAGTGGCCGTGCCCCCTGAGGTCGAGCGCGACCGCCCGCCGCGTCTTCCGGAGATGCTCCAATTGTCCGGCCCAGTGGCCGGTATTGCCGGCCAGCGAGTGGACCAATAGAACTGCCTCGCCCGTCCCGGCGTCGTCCACCGTGAGCTTCGCGGTCGGTCCCGCCACCCGCCGGCTCATCGGGCCACCCCCGCGGACGCCGGTGCCTTCGAGCTGGCGGGCCTGCCGGCCCAGGAGGGCCAGTTCTCCGACGATCTTCCCCCGGTGAACCGTAAGGTGTGCTTGAAGAGCTTCACCCATTTCTCCTTGGACCTCGAAATCCCCAGGCCCGTCGGAAAGCTCACGCTTCTCGAGGACGGTGAGCCATCCGCGACTTATTTCGGTTTTTATTCGGCTCCGTGGACAAATGTCGGTGCTCGTACGTTCGGCGTCAAGGTGGACTTCCCGGCGCGCCCCAACTGAGAGAACCAATGAGACAGGTCGCCCTCATTCATGCTCCGTCAGTCCTCGGCCTGAGCCCCACGGGCGTGGAGCGTCTTCCGGAAGCGCTCGAGGCCGCTGGCCTCGGCGCGGGGCTGAACGCGGAGTATGCTGGACGTGTCGAACCGCCGCCCTACGACCCCAGCCGAGATCCCGAGACGCTCATCCGGAATCCCGTTGCGCTTCGTGCCTTCGCCTTGCGACTTGGCGAAGCGGTCGCGGGGGTCCTGCGGCAGGGGAAATTCCCACTCGTGCTCGGCGGCGACTGCAGCAACCTCATCGGTTGCGCGCTGGCGCTGCGCCGCGCGGGCCGCTACGGGCTGTTCTTCATCGACGGGCATGCCGACTTCTACCAACCGGAGGCGGAGCCGAACGGCGAGGTCGCCTCGATGGACCTGGCGATCGTGTCGGGCAGGGGGCCGGCCATCCTGACCGACATCGACGGACTGCGACCGCTGGTCCGGGATGAAGACATCGTGGCGTTCGGATATCGCGATGCGAGCGAGCAGAGGGAGTACGGCAGTCAGGATATCCGGGAGACCGCGATCCATGCCTTCGAGCTGGACGAGGTGCGTGAGCTGGGAGCTGGCATCGCCGCCGAGCGGGCCGCCGGGCTCCTGCGGCGGAACGGTGTCGCGGGGGTCTGGATCCATCTCGACGCCGACGTGCTGGATGATGCGGTGATGCCCGCCGTGGACTACCGCCTGCCGGGTGGGCTCAGCTGGGAGGAGTTGACGGCGACCTTGCGCGCGTTGATCGACACGGGCCAGGCGGTCGGGATGAACCTGGGCATCTTCAACCCGACCTTGGATCCTGATGGCTCCATCGCGCGCGGGTTGGCATCCTGCCTGATCGCCGGTCTGTCGCGGAGACGGCCGT
>JACCRH010000288.1 GCA_013813675.1 Gemmatimonadales bacterium | reverse complement strand
CACTAACTCACTCAGAATGACACAACCTCGCCCAGGACGAGACTACCTCATGACACCGGTGCCGGCCTCCCCGCCTCGATCGCCGCCCCCATCTGAACCACATTCTGCGCCATCCGGGCCGACGCGGCGTCGATCATCCGTCCGTCGAGCTGCGCGGCGCCGCGCCCTGCCCGCGCCGCCTCGTCGAGCGCGGCGAGGATCCGCCGAGCGCGGTCGACTTCCGCCGGCGGTGGGGTGAAGACCTGGTTGGCGAGGGCGATCTGGCTGGGATGGATCGCCCATTTGCCTTCGATGCCCAGCGCCGCGCCGCGCTTGGCCCCGAGGACGTAGCCCTCGGCGTCCTTGAAGTCGCCGAAAGGTCCGTCGATGGCCCGAAGTCCATAGGCTCGGCAGGCGACGACCATTCGCGACAGCGCCGCATGCCACTGGTCGCCCGGATAATCGGGATTGAGGCCACCGATGCTCACGGTGCGCGCGCGGCAGCTCGCGGCGTAGTCCGCCACCCCGAAGTGCATCGCCTCGAGCCGCCGGCTGGACTGCGCGATGGCCTCCACGTTGGCCATGCCGAGGGCGGTCTCGATCAGGACGTCGATTCCGATCCGGTGTGGGATGCCTTTGGCCTCCTCGATCTGGGTGAGGAGCGCATCCACCAAGTACACGTCCGCCGGCACGCCGACCTTGGGAATGAGCACGGTGTCGAGCCGGTGTCCGGCCTGCTCCACCACGTCGACCACGTCGCGGTACATGTAGTGCGTGTCGATCCCGTTGATCCGGACTGAGATCGTTTTGCCGGTTTCCCGCCAGTCGAGATCGAGCAAGCCCTCGATCACGTTGCGGCGGGCCTGCTCCTTGTCACCCGGGGCGACCGCGTCCTCCAGATCGAGGAAGACGTAGTCCACCTCGCTCTCCAGCGCTTTCCTGAACATCCCGGGCTGGGAACCGGGTACTGCCAGCTCGCTGCGCTGCAGCCGCTGGCGGGCGGGCTCGAAGCGGGTGTGGCTCATCGCGCCGCGCCCGCCGTCGCCTTCTTGGAGGGCGCGGCGGCCGGCTGCGCCTCGGGCGCGCGGGGCGGCAGCTCGCGCTTTTCCAGCGGCGCCGCCGTGCCGCGCCAGTACTCCTGCGCCGCGGCCACGCCGCTCCCCAGGGTGACTTTGATCCCGGCGTCCCGCATCGCCATCTCCGCGCCGGCAATACCCCCGAGCAGCATGAGCTCGTTGAGATCTCCCAGATGACCGATGCGAAACAGTCGCCCGGCCATCCGCGCCAGGCCGGCGCCGAGCGCCAGGTTGTAGCGGCGGTACGCGATGTCGATCACCTCGGCCCCATTGATGCCGGGCGGCACCATGATGGCGGTGACCGTATCCGAATGCCAGTGGGGAGCGCGGGCGCAGAGCTCCAGCCCCCACGCCTTCACCGCCTGGCGGGTACCCTCGGCCAGCCGGTGGTGGCGGATGAAGACGTTCTCCAGCCCTTCCTCGAGCAGCATGGCGAGAGACTCGCGCAGCCCGTAGAGCATTGGAAGTGAGGGCGTATAGGGGAAGTACCCGGTGGCGTTGGCCTTCCGCATGTCGCCGAAGTCGAAGAAGCAGCGGGGGAGCTTGGCCTGATCGTACTTGGAGAGCGCCTTCTGGCTGGCGCAGACGACGCCGAGCCCGGCCGGCAGCATCAGCCCCTTCTGAGAGCCGGTGACCGCCAGATCCACGCCCCACTCGTCCATCCGGAAGTCGATGCTCGCGATGGAGCTCACGCCGTCGACCATGAGCAATGCGGGATGCTGGGCCTCGCTCAGCGCCTTGCGCACGCCGGCCACGTCGCTGGTGACCCCGGTGGCGGTCTCGTTGTGGGTGAACAGGACCGCCTTGATTCGATGTTCCTTGTCGGCGGCGAGTGCGTCGCGGTACCGCTCCACCGGGGCGCCCTCACCCCACTCGGCGTCCAGCACCTCGACTTCGAGCCCCAGCCGCTGGGCCATGTCGATCCACAGGTGGCTGAACATGCCGAAGCGGGACGCCAGAACCTTGTCGCCCGGCGACAACGTATTGGTCAGCGACGCCTCCCAGGCGCCGGTGCCGCTGGCCGGGAAGACGAACGCCTGCCCGGTGGAGGTCTTGAAGATTTTCTTGAGGTCCTCCAGGACCGGCGCCGCGAGGGCGGGAAAGTCCGAGGAGCGGTGATCCTCCATGGCGCGGTGCATGGCCCGGAGGATACGGTCGGGCGTGTTGGTGGGCCCGGGAACGAAGAGGAAGTTGCGGCCGGCCATGCGCGGAACCTCGGTGAGAGGAAATGATGTGGGGCGGGAGCGCGGCGCCCCCACCTGAGGCGGCTACATTGGGTGTCGCGGCTGCTGAATATTCATGCGCCGGCCCCATGTATACCACTTTGCACCTTTTTTCACAAGCCCTGGGAGAGCCTCACTGACCCCCACTTCCGCCCCCGCGGCGAGCTCTCCGGCGGCACTTCTCGCCGAGCTCTACGCCGTCGCCACCGCCGCCGTCGATCCGGGGCCGGCCCTCGCCGGCCGGCTTCGATCGCTCGGCCCGGCTGACGCCGCGAGGCCATGGCTGATCGCGCTCGGCAAAGCGGCCCAGCCCATGGCCCGGGCCGCGGTGGCTGCGCTCGCCGCGCGAGGCCTGGAGCCCGCCGGGGGCCTGGTGATCTCGCCGCAGGGCGACTCGCC
>JACCRH010000224.1 GCA_013813675.1 Gemmatimonadales bacterium | reverse complement strand
TTCGTACGCCGCTGGAGTACGAGCTCAGGCGGGCCGGCATCGAGTGGTTCGAGGTCACCGGCCGGCCCAAGCACCTCTGGTCCATCTTCCAGAAGATGCGGAAGCGGAACAAGGGGTTCGACGAGATTTACGACCTCATGGCCGTGCGGGTGATCGTCCGCACGGTGCCGGAGTGCTATCACGTGCTGGGCGTGATCCACCACAACTGGACCCCGATCCAGGAGCGGATCAAGGACTACATCGCGAGCCCCAAGTCCAACGCCTATCAGTCGCTGCACACCACCATCTTCGGTCCTGGCGGCCAACTGTTCGAGGTGCAGATCCGCACCCAGGAGATGCATCGCACCGCCGAGTTCGGCATCGCGGCGCACTGGCTCTACAAGCGTGATGGCAAGCCCGACGAGCTGGACCAGCATCTCGGCTGGTTCCGGCAGCTCCTCGAGCTGCAGCAGGACACCCACAGCCCGGAGGAGTTCCTCGAATTCCTCAAGGTCGACCTCTACCAGGACGAGATCTTCATTTTCACGCCGCAGGGCGACGTCAAGCGGCTACCGAAGGGCTCCACCCCGATCGACTTCGCGTTCCACGTCCACACCGAAGTGGGCCTCCACTGCCAGGGTGCGAAGATGAACGGCCGCATCGCGCCGCTCCACCGGGAGCTCAAGAGCGGCGACACCATCGAGATCCTCACCAGCGCGTCGGCCAAGCCGAGCCGGGACTGGCTGAGCCACGTCCGCACCGCCCGCGCGCGGCACAAGATCAAGCAGTGGATCAATCACGAGGAAGAAAAGGTCAGCATCACCCTGGGCAAGGAGATCCTTGCCCGGGAGGTGCGCCGGCGGCGGCTCGACGCGCCGGACGATGCCCGCCTGGCCCGGGCGGCGCAGTCGCTTTCGCTGGCGGACGGGCAGGGGCTGGAGATCGCGGTGGGGCGGGGGGACGTCGCCATCGGTCAGGTGATCCGGGCGCTCTATCCCGAGCTGCCCAACGACGAGCTGCAGGAGCCCAAGCCGACCGTCTTCGGCCGCGTCATCGAACGCATCCGGCTGGGCCGGGGCATCAAGATTCAGGGCGTGGACGGGCTGATGGTCCGCTACGCCCAATGCTGCCAGCCCGTGCCGGGCGATTCAGTGGTCGGCTATGTCACCCAGGGACGCGGCATCTCGATCCACCGGGCCGACTGCCCCAACCTGCTCACCCTGTCGGCTGAGGAGCGAAGGGTGGAGATCGACTGGCAGGAAAGCCAGGGCGAATCCTTCTCGGTGCGCCTGGCGGTGACCGGCGAGGACCGCCGTGGACTGTACGCCGACATGATGGAGGCGATCAGCCAGACCGGGACCAACATCCGCGCGGCCGATATCCGGACCCGCGACGGCACCGTCTTCGGCACGGTCTTCGTCGAGGTGGACAACCTCCCGCACTTGGCGAAGGTCCTCAAGGCCGTCCGCCGGGTGAAGGGCGTGACCGAGATCGAGCGGAGGGAAGCGCCGCCCAACTGAAGCGCCTCGCCTCTGGGCCCAGCAGGCCGCGGCGTCAGCCTTTGAAGGTGTCGCAGGACTCCGGCTGGCCGTTTTCCAGGCCCCGGCGAAACCACTGCTGCCGCTGCTCCGACGAGCCGTGGGTGAAGGTCTCGGGGACCACCCGCCCGCCACCCATTCGCTGGAGTCGGTCGTCACCCACCGCCGCCGCGGCGGCCAACCCCTCTTCCACGTCGCCCTCCTCCAGGACCTGCCGCTGCGCGGTGCTGTGGGCCCAGACTCCCGCATAACAGTCGGCCTGTAGCTCCAGCCGGACCGAGAGCTCGTTGGCGAGGTCGGCCCGGGCGGTGCGCGTGCGGCGCACCTCGGCTTCGGTGCCGAGCAGATTCTGCACGTGGTGGCCGATCTCGTGCGCCAGGACGTATGCCTGGGCGAAGTCGCCGGGCGCTCCGAAGCGCTGCTGCAGCTCCTCGTAGAAGCCGAGGTCGATATAGGCCTTCTCGTCCGAGGGACAGTAGAACGGCCCGCTGGCTGCCTCCGCGAATCCGCACGCGGACTGGACCGCGTCGCGGAACA
>JACCRH010000212.1 GCA_013813675.1 Gemmatimonadales bacterium | reverse complement strand
CCGTCGGGGTGCCGCCGGGATTCACCGTCTCGAAGCCGGTGGGGAGCAGCCGGTCCCGGCTCATGGCCAGCACCACCCTGGGCGCCATGAGGCAGGTGGCGTTCATGCCGCTCAGGATCGACAGCAGGACCAGCGACCGGATGACCAGGTCGCCCCGCTCGCCGAACAGGGCCCTCCCCGCGGTCGCGGCGACGAACGGATCCCCCGCCATCCGGTCGATGCCGAGCACCCGGACGAACGCGAGATTGACGAGGATGTAGATCAGGATCACGAGGAGGACGCCGAGCACCATGGCGCGGGGGATGCCGCGGCCGGCGTTCTTCACTTCTTCGGCGAAGTAGAGCGGGCCGGTCCAGCCGTCGTAGGTGTAGATCACCGCCTGCAGCGCCAGCACGACGGCGGTGATCAAGGCCATGCCCGCGGGGAGCGAGGCGGGCGTGACCGCCTCCCGCGCCGGCACGGGAAAGAGCAGACAGACGCCGATCAGGATGCCGAAGGCCAGCGCCTTGAGCGCGCTCAGGATCTGCTGCGACAGGTCGCCGACCCGGATGCCGCGCCAGAGGAGGAGGCCGAACAGCAGGACCAGGGCCACTCCGGCCGGCACCCGTCGTCCCGTCATCGCCGGCAGCAGCGGCTCGAGGTATTCGGTGAAGACGATCGCGCCGAGGGCGATGGTGGCGCAGGTGGAGAGCCAGTCGGACCAGCCGACCACGAACCCGGGGTAGGCCCCGAGTCCGCGGCGCACGATGACGTACTGTCCACCCGACTGGGCCAGCATGGCGCCGGGCTCGGCCAGGGAGATCGTGCCGAGCAGGGCGTAGATGCCGCCGAGGATCCATACGCCGATGAAGAGCACCGGGCTCGGCAGGCGGGCGGCGACGTCGCCGGGGGTGCGGAGGATGCCGACGAGGATGGTGTTGCCGATGATGACCGCGATGCCGAACGATACGCCCAGCACCTGGAGCAGCTTTCCCCGGCTCGTTTTGGGGATCAGCGGGGGCGGTTCGACGGCGGTGGCTCCGGTGTCGGGTCGCGGCACGGTTTGGTTTCCTGTTTGGGTGCGCAGGCGAGCGGTGGAGGCGACGCGCTCTCCGGGCGCGTCAGTGCCCGCCACTCATGCGCGGGGCTGCTACTTTGGGCTGGCGGTGCGGCGTGCACTGACGCGCCCTCCGAGCGCGCCGCCTCCACCCCTCGCCCGACCCGACCGGGAATCACCGGCAGGCCACTTGGACGAGTTCTTGTCCCCCCGCCGCGAAGCGGCGGATCTCAAGGCTCGGGGCACCTCGCGGAGGGCACTGTGGCGCCCGGAGTGAGGTGCCCGGGCCGCCCCCGACGCTCAAAGATTTCCCTTGTGCTGCGCGCCATCCACGACGAGGCAAACTCCCGTAACCCAACTGGCCCGCTCGGACACCAGAAAGGCCACGACGTCGGCGACTTCCTCCGCGGTGCCCATCCTACCCCCCGGGATGGTCTTGAGAATGGTGTTGTAGAACTCAGGATTGTCGTGTTTCGCTTGGTCCCAGAGGCCCCCCACAAACTCGATGGAGCCCGGCGCCACCGCGTTCACCCGGATCTTCTGCGGAGCGAGGGCAACCGCGAGCGATTTTGCATGGCTGACCAGGGCCGCCTTGGCCGCGCCGTAGGCAGGCGGGAAGCCGGTAGCCTCCAGCCCAGCGATCGACGAGATGTGGACGATCGCCCCCCCGCCGGCGGCGGCCATCCACGGTACGACCTTCCAACTGGCCCGCACCGCGGCCATGAGGTCGACGTTCAATGTCGACTCCCATGCACCTGGATCATCCGCCAGCATGAAGCCGCTCGGGTTGTTCACCAGAATGTCCAATCCTCCGAGCGTGGCACGCGCCGAGTCGAGAAAGCCATCGAGCGCCTCGGCATTCCCGACGTCGCATATCGCCGCATGGACCGGGACCGACCGAGTGCGCAACTCTGTCTCGACCTGTCGCAGTGCGGACTCACCGCGGGCGCAGATGGCGATGCCGGCTCCCTCCTCGGCCAGACGGAGAGCGATGGCTCGGCCGATGCCCTTGCTCGCCCCCGTCACGACTGCGGACTTTCCTCGCAAGCGCAGGTCCA
>JACCRH010000210.1 GCA_013813675.1 Gemmatimonadales bacterium | reverse complement strand
ACGCTCGCCTGGGCCGCTCCGCCCTCGCGCCGGTTGACCACCACGCCGGCGGCGAACCGGTCTCCCTCGCGCAGGAAGCGCGGTAGCGCCGGCCGAGCCACCAGGGGTCGGGTGACGAGCAGCGACGACTGTCCGCTGCCGTACCGGTCGCCGGCGGTCACGGCGACAGCCATCACCCGGAAGGTCGTGAGATTGTCCGGCAGGCGCGCCGAGGCGACGCCCTGGCCCCTGGCATTGGTGACCAGCGAGCCCAGAAAGAAGGCGGTGGTCTGGAACCGGCTCCGCAGAATGTCGGCCGCGTCGGCGCCGCCGCCGCCGCCGGGCGCACGCTTTCCCTTCTCGCCTTCGGGCACCTGCGGTGTGACGGTGGTGAGCGTGCTGGCGAGACGCATGCCGAGCCCGCGCGGACGATAGAGCAGATCGAGCGGGTCGGGGGTGCGATAGCCAGTGAGCGCGAGCACCCCTTCGTCCACTGCCCACAGGGTCACCTCGCTTCGCTGCCCGGTGCCCGATCCATCGTGGACTTCCACGGCGACCCGCGCAGTGTCGCCGGGCCGGTATTCAGCCGCCACCGGCGCCACCCGCACCGCGAGGCGCTTGCGCTCCGGCGTCACCCGCAGCTCGGCGTATCCCACCCGCACGGTGGGGCGGCCGGGATCGTCGAGCGGCCCCGGACGCGCGCTCCGGCCTCGGGCCACCACGATGGAGACGAACACGTTGGGTGCGAACGCCTCGGTGATCGGCAGCGCGAGCGTCGTAGTGCCGCTTTCGATGCGCAGCCGCCGCTGCTCGATCAGCCCCTCGCGCTCGAGGGTGATCCAGGCTTCCGCGCCGGTGAACGGCGAGGCGAAGAGGATCGTTGCCGTATCGCCCACGGCGTAGCGGGTGCGATCGGGGACCACGTCCATCTTGAACTGGCTTTCGTCGTTCCAGGGCACCCAATCGCTGCCGACGGCCCAGCGGTAGAGGCTGGTCAGGGCGACCCGGCCCGCCGCGTCCTCGGCTCGGAAGCTGGCGATGTAGGAGCCGCCCGCCGGCGGGGTGAAGCCGCAGGCCCGCGGATCGGCGGCGCTGGTGAGCGCGCAGCGCGCCACCGTATCGGACACCCACTCGCCCACCAGCTCGGCATATCCGGCCCGCTCCCGCCGCACCTGGTGCCACTCGCGGCGCACCACGACACCCTCGACCTTCACCCCGCTCACCCGCTGGCCCTCCGGGCGCACGGCGATCACCCCGACGCTCGCCGGCTTGCCGGCGGACCAGAACCAGCTCTCGCCCTCCGGCTTGACGCCGAGGTAGAAGGCGGCCGGGTGCACCACGACCGAGGCAGTGGCCGAGACCGTCTGCCGGTTCACGTCGGTCACGGTCGCTTCGATGGTGGCGCGCGAGGAGCGGCCTCGCTCGGTCCCGCCCAGCCTGAGGCGGAGGTCCAGTCTCCCGCTGGCATCGAGCGTGTCCAGTCCGCTGGCCGGGATCTGGACCGCCGCGCGGGGCTGGGACAGCCCCTCGTACCACCATCCGCCATCGCCGATATAGAAGCCTTCCGTGCCGGGAATCTCGACGCCGGGGATTTCGACGCCACCGTAGGGCAGCGACTCCTGGCGCAGGCTCCAGCGCACCGCCGCCCGCCCCATCGGCGCGCCGAAGAGGTAGCGGGCCTCGATCGCCGCGGCCACCGAGTCCTCGGCGAAGCGGGCCACGCTGTCGGTGGTGACGTCCACCAGGAACTCCGGCGGCCGATACTCCGCCACGCGGTACGACGCCTGAGCGAGGTCCACCCAGCGTCCCTCCCGGCGAAGCTGCGCGGCGATGCGATACTCGCCCAGGTCGGCGCCGGCCGGCACCTCGAACCGCTGCTCCGCGGTGCCGAACTCCGAGAGGGCCACCGTGGTGTCGCGCAGGACCCCCGCCTCGTCGGTCTGGTCGGCCCGGTCGTGGAACAACCATCGGAGCGAGTCCGCGGGGCCGGGTCGCGCCAGGGCGCCCAGCGGTCCGGTGCGCACGATCGCCTTGGCGAACAGAGGCTCGCCGGGGCGGTAGATGCCGCGCTCGGTGAAGACCGCCGCGGCGGCGGGGAGCCGGTCGCTGCCCCAGGCAGACTGGACGTTGAAGCGCCAGGGGCTCAGATCGGGGTCATAGTCGTTGATACCCAGGACCGCGCGGTCGTCACCCAGGACGACGGAGACGTAGCCCTGGAATCCCGACCACCGCGCCTCATCGCTCTCCTCCGAGGTGTCGGCCGGCTGCGGAGTGTAGTGCTTCAACCGCGCCAGCCCTGCTGAGTCGCTTCGAGCCCGCGCCACCATCCGCCCTTTCGCATCATGCAGCGTGACCGAGGCGCCGGCGCGCGGTCGGCCATCCTCGGCGCCCGTCACCCAGACCGCCGCGTCCTCGACGCCCACCCGCGCGTGCACGCCGAGATCGCTGACTTGGACCAGCGCGATCGGCCGAAAGGCCCGGCTCGACGAGTCGAGCCGCGCGCTGCTGACCTGCACGGCCATCAGCCCAGGGCGCGATCCCCGTCCGGACGCCGGCCGGTGGAGGGGAATGCCGTAGACCCGCACCCGGTCGCGGTCGCCCCGCACCGCGATCCGCCGCCGCTCGGCACCGGCGAGCAGCGAGGGCCAGAGCTCCCGCCAGTTCCATTCGCTGCGGGCCAGGAACGAGGCCTCCAGCGAGTCGGGAATCGGCGCGACCAGTACCTCGAGCGTATCCACGTTGACGTAGGTGATCCCGAAGGTGCCCGCGCCCCGCCGCTCCACCAACGTTCGGCCCGAGGGATAGTCGATCGTGGGCGCGAACCCCGTGGTGTTCATGGTCACGACGGGATTGCCGGTGAGTTTCTGGCCGAATCCATCGGTGAGGGTTCGCGCCGCCACCACGGCGTACCCGGTGCGAGGACGCAGCTCGGTCTCGAGCACCCAGCCGGCACGGACATCGGCGGTGTCGGCGATGGAGAATCTGGCGGCCGGACGGATCGACACCTCCCGGAGCACGTCGGCGCCGCGGACCGGGGTGCTGAACCGGACCGTGAGCGGCCCGGTCGGACAGACCGACCCGCCCCAACTGCAGCGGGCACTGACCAGCCGGAAGGCGCCGTAGGTGGCCAGCTCCCAGCGGCGCGGCTCGGCGCGTCCCCGGTCGTCGAACGACGCGGGGGCGACGAGATGGCCTTGGCAGCCGCGCGGCAGCGGCACGCGGGGCACGAACCGCACCACCCGGCGAAGCGGATCGGCCGCGCGGTCGCGGTCCCACCCGCCCGCCTCGCGGAAGTCCCAGCGGTCGTCCGGCGTGATCGGGCGCTGGGCCTCGACCCGGAGCCGGACGATCCCCGGCCCCCGGCACAGGCGGTCGAACGTGAGGTAGACGGAGTTGTTCACCACCGACGAATCCACCGGCGCATCCACTACCAGGTCAAACCGGCTGTCGGGGGCGAGGTAATGGCCGCGCTCGGACGGGCCCACCGGAAATCCGGCGAGAATCCGGGAGCCGCGAACCCGGAAGGAGTGCACGAATGGCGCGGCCAGCCGGCTGCCGTCCATCGCCTCGAATCGGTTGGAGACCGTGACGGTGAACGAGCGGTCGGCCGGGAGCGGGGCGGCCGGGCGGAACCTCAGAGTGACCGGATCCCGCCAATCCACCTCTCCGGCCACCGCGGGATCGATGCGGAAAAGGCCTCGAGGGTCCACGGTGCGGTCCAGCGATCCCGCGACCGGCCGATCAAAGGTGATGGTGACTGTAGCTGTCGGCGCAGCCGCTTCGGTGGGGATGACTCGAAGGACCCGCAACTCGGGCGGAGCGTCGGCCACCAACAGCAGGCCGGCGGCGGCCAACAGGTTGAGCGACAGCGTTTGGGAGGGGATCATGAACCAAGATAGTGGATATTTTCGGCGGCCCTTTCCTATATTGAGGCTCGCCGGCCCGGCAGCTTCCCTCTCCATACCCCGACAGCGCCGTGGGTATCGCCAGCGCCGTGTGTCCACCATAGGAGGCATGATGCGCAGGTCCATCGCAGCTCTCGCCGTGATGCTGGTCGCCGCGTCCGAGCTTCAGGCCCAACGCGCGGGCACGATCGAGCTGGGGCTCTTCCCGACCATCGCCTATTTCGACAAGTCGCTGCAGTTGAATCAGGGCAACGGCGGGCCGGGGGCGCGAGTCGGATTTTTCCTGTCCGACCGGCTCGCGGTGGAGGCCGATGGGTCATGGGTGCCGACCAACGCGCC
>JACCRH010000167.1 GCA_013813675.1 Gemmatimonadales bacterium | reverse complement strand
GGCGGAGACCGGCCGCGAAACCCCCACTCGCGACGTCGCGGCGGCCCGGCCCGCGCGCACCAGCGACGGCACGCTCTCGCTCGCCCGTGCCTTTCAGCTCATGGCGCAAGCGTTGAGCGAGTTGCGGGGACCGGTGAGCCAGGAAGCGCTCCGACTTCGCATGGCGGCGCTGCACGGCCGCGAAGACGCGCTGCTCGAGCCGGCCCGCTTCCCCCGCCTGCTGCGCCAGGCCAACGACGCCGAGATCGCCGACGTACGGAAGGTGGGCGACGACGACTACGAGATTACTGGGAGCCGCACCGGAGGAACGGGGCTGGCGGCCCCTTCGGCGCCGGCGGCGCTGGCCACCATCGTGGGGTCATCGGTTGAGCCGGGTGAGCAGGCCGACGCCGCGGAGCCGGTCGCCGAGGTGGCATCGGGCACCCGGGAGAACGGCCAGCGGTTCGGTGTCCGTTTTCGTCGCGGCTCCCGCGGAGCATTGCGCGGGGGCGAGATTCCGCTGATCGGGGTGGTGCAGATGGATGCACCGCCGGCCGAAGCCGCACCGGTCGAGCTGGTGGCGGTAGAGAGCATCGCCCCTGCCGAAGAGGCCCCGGCGAAAGCTGCCCGTCCCCGGCGCGCGCCGAGGAAGAAGGCCGCCAAGGCGGAGAAGCCGCCGAAGACTCCAGCCTCGGAGAGCGACACCGGGGCGGCACCGGCGGCTCCGGCCAAACGAAGCCGGCCCCGAGCGCGAAAGAAGGCCGAGTGAAAGCGCACCGACGGGCAGCCACGCTGCCCGTCTCGTTTTTCGACCGGCCGGCCGACACGGTCGCGCGTGAACTGTTGGGCGGCCTGGTGGTCTCAGAGGCCGGCGGCGCCCGCACCAGCGCGCGGATCGTGGAGACCGAGGCCTACCTGGGCTACCGCGACCCGGCTTCGCACGGGTATCTGCATCGGAAGAACGAGCGCAACGCCGCCCTCTTCGGGCCGCCGGGGTCGTGGTACGTGTATCTGTCGTATGGGATCCACTGGTGCGCCAACCTGGTGTGTGAGGCGGAGGGGACGGCAAGCGCGGTCCTGCTCCGGGCGCTGGAGCCGGTCGAGGCGGCGGAGATCATGCGCCAGCGGCGGGGCAGGGTGGACGACCGGGAGCTCTGTTCGGGACCCGGGAAGCTCTGTCAGGCGCTGGGCATCACCCGGGAGAATCTGGATGGCCGGATGATGCCGGACGCGGAGGTCGTGGTGCGGCCGGCACGGGTAGCACTCCCGTTCGAGGTGGTGACCACGCCGAGGGTCGGCATCACCAAGGCCGCCGACTGGCCGCTTCGGTTCATGGTGGCGGGGAATCCGCACGTGTCGGGGAGTGGCGGACGCAAGGCGGCCCGGGTGTAGCGAGGCGGGTTGTCCGCAAACAGCGACCATCCATACGTGATGAGATAATACGCTGAAAACACACGACGGGCAGCGTGAGAACGCTGCCCGTCGTCTGCTTCCAGAGACCGGACGGCTTACTTGTATCCGCCGGTCTTCACCGATTCGCGGGAGCTCCCCAGATCGAAGCGCAGCCCCGCGGTAAGAGTGTGAGTGCCATCCACGGTGAGTCGGCCAAACTCGCGCAGTTCCAGGCCACCAGCGATTGGAGTCCTCACCTCATCAACCTGGGGCTTCGTCGTGATCTGGTACTGGCCGAACGCAGTGAACCGGCTGATGCGGAACTCGAGCCCGCCGATCAGGCTACCGAATCCGCTCGAGCCCAGAGCGCTGGTCGCTTCATTGTCAGGATCATTTCCGGTGGTATGAAGGATCCCGACGCCCACTCCGAGATAAGGATTGACGTAGTCGTTCTTGATCGGGAAGACCATGAGCACCGCGCTGGCTTTCCGCAATCCGCTGAAGGTCGTGCTGACTGTTCCCTGGTTGACCGCAGAGCCCGCAGAATCCACCACCACGAAATCGTAGGAGGACGTCTCGTTGGAGCCGAAGCCGTGGTCGAGCGACAGAAGCAGACCGGTGCGCTTCGCGACAATCAACAGGTGTCCACCCGCGACCGGCATTTCGCTGCTACCGGTCGGGGTACTGAAGAAGGTGACCCCGCCATGACCGCCCACATACCAGCGGAAGTTACTGCCGCCCGACTCTTGGGCGAGCAGACGGCCCGCGCACAGGCAGAGCGCGAGCCCGGCGACCGAAATGCTTCGAGAGAGCATGCGCATCACAGACTGCCTCCGTAAGGTGTCCGCACCAGGCGGGCCCTGGCGCCTACCGTGTCCCCAGTCGGCGGTACGTCAAAATGCGGGAATAGTGCTGGAAAGCGCGGGAGGGGAGGGGGAACGTCGGAGGAGTTATCTGCTTGCTGGCTAGCTGCTTGCAGGCCCACCCCGCCGGGACTCTCC
>JACCRH010000162.1 GCA_013813675.1 Gemmatimonadales bacterium | reverse complement strand
CCGCAGGCGCCATCACTCCCCCGCGGATCGCGTCCCCCAGCGCGCGAGTCTCGGCCGAAGGCTCGGCCTCGAACTCGCGAGCCAGCCGGTCGACGAGCTCCTGATACACTCTGAGCGCGCCCGCGCGGTCGCCCAGACGATCCAGCAGGGCGACCAGCTGCCGGGTGCCCGGCTCGTCGTCGGGAGCAAGGTCGCGGGCGCGGCGGGCGGCGTCGAGTGCGGCGACCGAGTGCGCGGCCAAAGCCTCCTGGTCCGCGATCGCCCAGAGGCCTCGAGCGGCGCGCTGGCGGAGGCGGCGGCGCACCTGGTCCGCCCACAGCTCGAAGTCGGGTGAGACTTCGGACGCCAAGCCGCCGTCGAGGAAGTCGCCGCGATAGAGCTCGAGCGCCTCGCGGGCCCGCCCCGCGCCGAGGGCCGCTTCGAACACCACCGCATCACACCAGAGACGCCCCTCGGCCACGGCCAGCGTCTCGTCGGGGCGGCTCACCAGCACACCGTCCCCGGTGAATTGGCGCAGATAGTAGAGCGCCTGCCGAAGCGCGCGGCGGCCCTTCCTCGGCCGCGTCGGGCCAGAAAAGGACCATGAGCGCGTCGCGCCGGATACCCACCGGCGGCGCCAGGGCCAGGTACGCAAGCAGCGCCAGGCGCTTGGGTTGCGCGGGCACAGGCTCGGTGATGCCGGAGCTCGAGCGTACCAGCTCGAGGCGGCCCAGCGTGTGGAATCGGAGCATGAACCGGCCGGGGACGGCCGTCACCGGACGCGTAACGAGGTGGTGGCGCCGGGGTGACGTGCTGAGGATAGGTTCCTGAAGCCTACCGGCCCGGCAATGGACGAGCAACCCCGCTCGCGTTCCCTTAGGAGGATCTCATGCAACTGCGCCGACTCGCCCAGCGGCGGCTATTGGCCTCGCTGATGCTGATGCCCGCGATCGGGTACCACCGCGACGCCCCAACCACGCTCGACGTGGCCGGGACCATCGCGCTGACCGCCAGTCCCACCACAGGTCCGGGAAAGGACGCGGCAGGACGGGCCGCATTCATCGGGACGTCGGAGGGAAGGAACCAGACCACGGGGGCAGCCGAGTTCATGAGTGGGGCCACGGTCGTAACGGCCGATACGGCCAACCTGGTCGAGGGGAACGGACCGCATCATGGCTCGATCACGATGTCGAAAGACGCCGACGGGGTGGTCTATGCCTGGCGGGGGCGAGTGACCACAGTGCTTGCCGCGGACCAGAAGCCGCACAGCACGTTCGCCGGTACCTGGACGGCGCTGCGCGGGTCGGGCCGCTACGCCGGCGTCAGTGGGCAGGGCACGTACAAGGGTCGCTTCACGTCGGCGACGGCGTCGGTGATCGAGTGGGAGGGAACCATCGAACCGTGACCTCGGCTCACGGCAGCTTCTTCATCGCCATCCCGAAGCCGCGGCGCGCGAGGGAATGCAACTCGGGCGAGCTTCCGCCAAGCTGGACCATGAGACCGGTCCGACCCTTGAAACCCATCACTTGCGCCGCCTCGGGGTCGACGCACGACGCGGTGAGGGGTCCCAGGTCGGACTCGTGCTTGAAGTTCGCCTTGCCGCAGTCGGTCTTCCCCTGCTGGACCAGCGCTGAGGGGTCGGCGATGGACTGATACGTCGTCACCAGGAGCCCGGTCACGTTTTTTCCGCTCGGCGCCTTCACCAGGTAAACGCAGTTTCGGAGCTCGGTCCTGGCCGGCATGGGGTGGTGCTGCATCGGCACACCGGCGATCGCGCCGGCTTCCGCCTCGGTGACGAGCGCGCATGGATCGGGTGCGCCTTGCGCGATCGTGCCCCCTCTTTGTTGCGCCCCCACCGGCGACGCCGCCGCCAGCAGGGCGAGCACCAGGTACGTCACGCGCGGTGACGTCGATAAGGTCGGGTTCATACGTCCTCCTCTCAACATCCGGGGTTACAGGCCTTGAGCCGTAGGGTGTAGTGTGCCGTGTTGTTCGGGCCCGGACGGTCCTGCTCCGCCGTCAGGTCGATGGTCATCGTCTTCGCCGCGCGGTCGATGCGCACCGGCAGCTCGCCCACGCCCGCGTCGCTGACCAGCGTGTGCGTGAAGATCCAGTGGGCGCCCTTATAAGGTAGGGTGAAGTTGGTGAACAGGGGGATACCGAGCGTTCTCGGCCCCGCGATGGCGTACATCCCGCGCGCGACGGCGCCGTCGAAGTCGTACGTCGCCGCGCTCACCCGGAGGACTAGCCGGGTGCCCAGCAGGTCTCCCTCCACGGGAATCCGAAAGGAATTGGGCCCGCTCGACGCCGCGATCTTGCCTTCCACGTCGTAGTACGGCATTCCGACGGGGGTAACGAGGCGGCGGTAGACTACCTGCTTCCCGACCATCACGTCGGGGAAGAGCACCTCGGCGGCGTTCTCTTGCATCTGGAAGCCGGTCGCCGTGCCGATGAGCTCCCCGTTCACCCGTGTCGCCTCGCCCGGCTGGTCGTTCTTGGCGTAGCGGAGCACCAGGCGCCCTTCGATGGCCACGTCGTACACCCACCAGCGCAGGCCGTTCTTCATGAACTCCGCGTGCATCGTGGCCGTCACCGGTCCCTCGAACTTTTCGCAGTACTTGCCGAAGAGGCTCTGGGACGCGAAGCCGGCAAGGTCGAACGCGAGCGCAAAGGCCGTGGCGGCGGAGATTGAGATGCCACTCTCGAACCCGGGCATGAGCTTGAAGGTCTGACCCACGACAAAGGCGTAGCCCGCGTCGTCCTTGAGCTTTGGCGGAGTGTACTCTTTGACCAGACGGTCGAGGGCGGCGTCGTTCGCGAAGCTCACGCCGATCGCACGGGTGACCTCCCTCGGTGCGCCGCGCTGGAAGAAGTTGAGAGCGGCCGACACCAGCTTCAGCGACTCGGTGACGCGGTCGATCTGCTCGCACTTGACGCCGGCAGCCTTGCTTGCCAGAAGCTGCTCGTTGATCCTGGCCGTCTCCGCGCGTGACAGCCCGGCCCAGTTCTCCAGCCGGCTGAACATCGGCGCGAAGCTGGGGCCGGCGTCAGGGTAGCGGGTCGTCACCGCCTGCACTTGCTCCACGAACGTCTTGAGCTGAGCGACTTTCCCCTGAAGCGTGACCAGCACTCCCTTCAACGCCGCGATGCTGTCGAGCACATCGAGCTGCGCGGGGGAGGGCGGAATCGTCGCGACGAGCTCGCCCGCGACCCCGGTCGCGGACGTTGCGGCGTTGACCAGGCCCTCGGCCGCGTCGACGAAATCATCGGCAGCGGAGGCGGGGTTGAAGACCCGGAACGTCGTGGTGGCGGAGCCTCTGCCGTCCGGGGCGACGGCAAGCACCTGGTACGTGCCGGTGGCCTTGGTGGCTGAGAACGTCACTGTATAGGACCCGCTCGGGTCGACGACCGCCGTGACAGAGGAGGGGGCGCCCTCGGGAGGCTCGATCGTGAGCTTCACGCGCAGGATGCCGCCGATTGCCGGCGTCGAGCCGGTGAGCCGTACGGGCTGCCCGGGGCCAGTAACCTCCGGATCGGACCGCACGTCCACCGGCATCGCCGAGCCTGGCTCGCCGGTCTGGGCCGGGAGACGGGTCGCCAACCCGCAGGCTCCCGCCAACGCCAGCAACTGACAGATCGGGTTCCTCCAGGGGCACATCGGCTTCCTCCGGCCATTGGTTGCGCAACAATGGCTCGGGCACATCACCCCCGCGCATGCCGGCCCGTCACCACCGTGGTGACAGGCCCGCCACACGCCGTCCGCAGGACCGCCAGCCTCTGTCACGCACCGAGTGACGCCCGGACGGCCGTGCCGGTGACGCCTGCCCTTTAAGCTGCTCGGGTCAATCACATTGAGCTCCCATGCCGTCAGCGCTCCGCCGCCTCCGTTCCCTTGGTATCGCACTCACGCTTGGCACCCTCATCCTGGGACGCCCTGCGCCGGCACAGCAGACGCCGACCCGCATCCCACTCACCACGGGGCTGACGCTCGTCTCGACCCTCCAATCCGTGGCCCCCGAGGGCGGACCGGCGGCCGCCGGAGGCCAGCGGGAGGATCGGGAGGATGTGGTAGTGGTGGACCGGGTCGGGCCTGATGGGGTGCGCTACAGATGGAGCTTTACCGGCGGTGGTGCGGCGGGAACCAGGGCGGACCAGGGGGCCTTCACCCGATTCGTTCGCGCCGAGGACCTCGAGTCTGCGCCACGCGTCAATCTGGTCTTTTCGTCCTCCGACCCCGAGCGCGTACCGGGGGCCACTGCCTTTTCGCTATCGAGCGCTGTCCTGAGCGAGCTCCGGAGTGCCGGGCAGACCCGCCTCAGCTACGCGGAGCTCGACGACGCGCTCGGCGGTCTCCTTCACGACCTGGCGGGCCGCCCGGCCCAGGGCGCGTCCGGACTCGCGCGGGGCATCGGCATCGGGCTCGGTGGCACTCGCACCTACTATCGCGGCACGCTCTCGCTGGTCTCGCCCGATCCGGTCGTCCTGCCGCTTCTACTCAACGGACGCCGCATAGCGTTTCCTGCACTCCACGCCCGCGGCCGCTTCGCCCTGCGAGAGCGGCAGATCGAGCTCGACTTCTT
>JACCRH010000157.1 GCA_013813675.1 Gemmatimonadales bacterium | reverse complement strand
CCGTGTCCGCCGACTCGGGTCTAGCAGGCCGTGGTGCGGGAGCTGGCGGCTTTGCAGGAGACTGTTTGCGGCCACTCGGCTCACTCTTCTGCTGACCGTGACCCTCATGCTTCTGAGTGCGTCCTGGATCTGGAGCGCCCGGCCTGGCGGCGCCCACTGAATCCATCATTTGAGTCATCAGGCTACGCATCGCGCTGTCGGCCATGACCCGTTTCCGAATGACCGGGTCGGCCATCATTCGCGCGTGCAGATCCATCATTTCCGTGCGCCCTTTCATCGCCTCCTGGCCGGTGCCTACTTGGCCGTGATCCATGCCCGATGGCATGCGGGTCGTGTCTCCTCCGGTGGGCGGCATCGAATCGTGGGCCATGTCCTTCCTCGGGGCATTCATCTGCCCCATGTCGTGCGCCATGCGCCCGCTGTCGGCGGCCATTCCTGGCATGGCACCGTGCATCTGCCCTGCCTCGAGCGGAGTGGCCGGAGCCTGCACCAGCCGCACGAGCCCGGCTGCGGGTCCGCCCATGGCCTCGATGCCGCCCATGTGATCAGCCATCATCCGCCACTCATCCAACGATATCACCTCAGCGGTCGGATCCTGAAGCTTGTCGAGCTGGTCGTCGATCATCGTTCCCTTCTGGTCGTGCGGTATCGTGTCGGCGGTGAGGATGTCCGAGATGATGTCGTGCGTCATGTGGAGGTTGTCGAAGATCACGGCCGCACGTGGGTGGGCGGCGCTGAACCTGGGCGCGACCGCCGAGGTCATCGGCATCACCTTCGGCATACGGCTGGTGGGGTCTTCGAGCATGGACCAGAAACGCGCGAGGGTCGCCTGAACGCCGGCCTTGCGCTGCGTTTCGGTTTGGGCTTCCAGGAAAGGCTCGTACAGGCCTACCTGGAGCCAGTGATAGGCCCAGATCAATCCGTTGAACTTGGGGTAGGCCTTCCGGAAGGTCTGGCTGAAATACTGCTCGTCCATCAGCGCCATGGACTTGGGCTTGTCGGTAAAGGCGTACTTCCGGTTGCTCAGGTAGTAGTCGGTGAGCCGCTCGATGAGGGCATCCCGCTGGGTGGCAGTAAGGCTTTGGTCGGAATAGGCGTCGTAGATCTGCCGGTGCAGGATGTGGGCCCAGTCGAACATCATCTTGCCGCGCCAGGCCAGCTTGGAATAGGAGGGCATTATCACCTCCTCCGCCACGGCGAAACGGGGTGGGCGGACGAGAAGGTCGGTGGTGAGGTAGCGATACTCCTTCTCGAGCTGGGGTGCCGCGTTCGCGCGCTCGGTGTAGAGGCGCTCGTAGAGCACTGCGTGTCCGTAGTCAAAGGCGTTAAAGAGGCGGGCGGCTGCAGGGTAGTTCGCCAGGAACTGCCAATTGAAACCGCCGGGATAGTAGAACTGCTCGTCGCGTTGAACTTGGGCGGCAGCCACACCAGCGTCGGCGCCGAGCAAGAGAGTGGCGGCCCATAGGCTCCGACCGAGAGCTGTGCTGATTGGCATGGTAGCTGGTCTCCGGATTACCGCGGGCCGGTGGGCATCAGCCCCCGGATCGCGAAGGCGTGTGAAAGACCGATCGTGAGGGCGATGTCAGGGCCGATACCTGAGCGGAGTCGGCGCGTCACCCCGGCGTCGAGCACGAGGGTCGGCGTCCACTGCCACCGACCGCCCAGGGAAGCGTTCACCGCGGTAGGCGCATCTTGAACGGCCTCCGAGACGGCTACCTCACCGATGAGCAGGATGCTGGATCGGAAAAACGTGCGGTCGAGCGCCAGGCTAGCGCTCCAGCGATTCAGCGCCTCGGCCACGGACAGGGCATCCTCCGAGCCGAACCCGCGGCCGACGTTGAGGTGGACGCGCGTCCGCCCCCAGCTGCGGGTGGCAATTGCTTTGAGTGCGACCCGGCTTCCGTCGCCGGCCAGTGATCCCACCGGAAAGCTGACGTCCCCCCGAAGCGCGAGAGCCGGAAGCCAGCGAGTCTCGGTGTTGAAGTTGTAGAGTCCGAAGAGACGGAGGCCGGCAAGTCCCCAATCAGTCGAGGTGCCGTCGTCGACGCCGACGAACGGCACTTTGAGGCCGACTTGGGTGTTACGGGCTATGCCATAGGCTGCCTCAGGTACGGCGGTGTGCAGCTGCCCACCACCGGCCTCGGCCTCGAATCTGTAGGGGGCGAGGAGCTCGAAGGCATGCCGCTCGACGGGGTAGGCGTCCTCGGTGACCACCGGCCGATCATCATCGAGGTTGCGATAGTCGATCTGGGCGCGAGCGGAACCGGCTAGCCCGAGCACTAGTAGAGCAACGATTGCGGTGCCACGGCTGAGGGCGCGGGCGGACATCGGAAGTCCTCCAAAGAGTGAGCGCCTTGGCGCGATCGTGCTAAGACTAGCCAGCTCACATTACGGCTCCCTCAATGAAAGGTTAAAATTCCTTGAGACTGGGCGCGACGCGTTGGCGTGGGATCGGGCCCACGTTACCATCTCGGATTGACTGAGGCGCGAGGCGATCCTGCGTGGAGCGGCACGATGCGCATCCTGGTAGTGGAGGACGACCGGAAAGCGGCGCGGTTCCTCAAGCAAGGCCTCGAGGAGGAAGGCCACGCCGTGGATGTGGCCGAGGACGGCGAGGCGGGGGCCAGGCTTTGCCATCTGAATCCCTACGACCTCATCGTTCTGGATGTGCAGCTCCCCAGGCGTAACGGGCTGGAGCTGGCGTGGGAGCTCCGGCGGGAGGGGGTCGAGACGCCTATTCTCATGCTCACCGCCCGAGATGCCACGGAG
>JACCRH010000145.1 GCA_013813675.1 Gemmatimonadales bacterium | reverse complement strand
ACATCAAAGCGCTGGGTCCCACGGCGTGCGCCACCTGCCACGGCGATGTGACCCGCATGCCCCAGGTCTTCAAGGTCAACCAGGTGGACAACATGGGTTTCTGTATCACCTGCCACGCCGAGCGCGGCGTGTCGCGTGACTGCTCGGTATGCCACTACTGACCGCGGGAATGCCGAATGCCTGACGACTCCCAGCACTCCACCGTAGACCGCCGTCGCTTCCTCACGGTGCTGGGCGTCTCGGCCGGCGGCGGCGCTATGGCGTTGAGCGGCTGTTCCACCGATCGGGTGCAGAAGCTGGTGCCCTACCTGGTGCAATCCGAAGACCAGGTGCCCGGCGTCGCGACCTGGTACGCGAGCACTTGCACCGAGTGTACCGCTGGCTGCGGCGTCCACGTGCGTACCCGGGAGGGCCGGGCGGTCAAGCTGGAGGGAAATCCCGAGCATCCGGTCAACCAGGGGAAGCTCTGTTCCCGTGGCCAGGCCGCGCTACAGGGACTCTACAACCCGGGACGGATCAAGGCGCCGATGGCCCGTTCCGCCGACGGCGGGTTCGCGGAGATCACCTGGGACGATGCCATCGCCCGCCTCGCCGGCAAGCTGGGCGAGGCCGGCAACCGGCTGTCGGTGATCAGCGGCGCGCCGCGCGGCACCTTCTCCGACCTGCTGGCGGAATGGACCACGGCCCTGGGCGGACGGCTGGTGCGGCACGAGAGCTTCGATCACGAGCCGGTGCGCGCCGCCAACCGTCAGGTCTTCGGTCTCGACCAGGTGCCGGCGCACGACTTCGGCAAGGCGAAGTACATCATCTCCTTCGGCGCCGACTTCCTGGAGAGCTGGGGCTCCCCGATCGAGAATCAGCGGGGCTTCGCGCAGGCCCACGGCTTTACCGGAGGCGACGTCGCCAAGTTCGTCTATGCCGCGCCGCGCCGGGACCTCACCGGCCTCAACGCCGATGAATGGGTGCCGATCAAGCCCGGCTCCGAAGCCGCGCTGGCGCTGGCAATGGCGAACCTGCTCCTGGGCCGGCAGGGTGAGGACCGGGTCGGTCTGACGGCCGCGCTCGCCTCGTTCACCCCGGCCATGGCGGCGCGGGAGACCGGGCTCAGCGCCCAGACGATCGAGCGTCTGGCGGGGGAGTTCGCCGCGGCGCGCCCCAGCGTGGCCGTGGCCGGCGGGGTGGGATCGCAGCATGCGGCGTCCACCGAAGTCTGTGCCGCGGTGAACGTGCTCAACTTCGTGGCCGGCAACATCGGCCAAACCGTGCGGTTCGGAGCCGACCTGCCCACCGCCGACGGCCACGCGGAACTGGCCCGGCTTTCCCAGGCGATGGACGCCGGCGAGATCGCCGTGGTCCTGGTGCACGACGCCAACCCGGCCTACACCCTGCCCAAGAGCAGCGGCTTCGCCGCCCGCTTCGCCAAGGTCGGGTTCAAGGTCTCTACCTCGCTCTATCTCGACGAGACCGCGTCGCTCTGCGACCTGCTGCTGCCTCAGCACCACGCCCTCGAGCGCTGGGACGACGCCCGGCCGCGCGCCGGGGTCCACGGGTTGATGCAGCCGGTGATGGAGCCGGTCTTCAACACCCTGCCCGCGGGCGAGATCCTGCTCCGGGTGAGCCGCAAGGCGGCGGGCGCCCTGGCGCGCTTCACCGCGCCCACCTGGGACGAGCATCTCAAGACCCGGTGGCGCGCGCTCGCCGCCGAACTGGGTGAGGCGGATGCGGCGGGGTTCTGGCACGCGGCGGTCCAGCGGGGAGGGGTGTACCGCGATCCGCCGGCGCCACCGGAAGTGGGGCTCGCCCTGGCGGACGGCCGCCTGTCCTACACCAGGCCCACCTTCGAGGGCGACGGCAGCTTCACCTTTCTCACCTACCCGCATCCCATGCTGCACGACGGCCGGGGCGCCAACAAGCCGTGGCTGATGGAGAACGCCGACCCCGTCACCAAGATCACCTGGCACTCCTGGGTCGAGGTGAGCCCGGGCGCGGCGCGGACGCTGGACGTGCGCGACGGCGAGATGGTGGAGCTGCGCTCGCCCTATGGCGCGGTGGAAGCGCCGGTCTACGTCTATCCCGGCATTCGGGACGACGCGGTCGCCATCCCGCTGGGGTTCGGTCACACGGCCTACGGCCACTTCGCGCAGGGCAGGGGAGTCAACGCGCTCGATCTGCTGGGCGCTCCCCGGGGGGACTTCGTGCCCTACCTCTCGACCCGGGTGTCGGTGCGGAAGACCGGAGCCTACCGGAAGCTGGCCAGTGTGGCGGGCGTGCCCCGGCAGCTCGGACGCGGCATCGCGGAAGCGATCTCGCTGGAGGCGGCCAAGAAGGGCCTCACGGTCCAGCAGGCATACCTCGAGGAGGGCCGCGGCAAGCACGAGGTCAACACCGAGCTCGAGCTGGAGGCGCTCCGCGGGTGGTCCGAAGCGCAGCGGCGCGCTACCGAGCATGGCGACTACGCCAAGGAGCACCCGCAGTGGGGCATGTCGATCGACCTGGCCAAGTGCACCGGCTGCTCCGCCTGCGTGACCGCCTGCTACGCGGAGAACAACATCCCCACCGTCGGTGAGTCGGAGGTGCTGCGCGGCCGGGAGATGACCTGGCTCCGGATCGAGCGCTACTGGGAGGACGGGGAGGCGCCCGGGGCCGCGCCGGCCGCGCGATTCGTGCCCATGCTCTGCCAGCACTGTGGCAACGCGCCGTGCGAGCCGGTCTGTCCGGTGTACGCCGCCTACCACACACCCGACGGACTCAACGGGCAGGTGTACAACCGCTGCGTGGGCACCCGCTACTGCGCCAACAACTGCCCCTACAAGGTGCGCTACTTCAACTGGTACAAGTACAACGAGCAGGCCTGGCCCGAGCCGCTGCATCTGCAGCTCAATCCCGACGTCACCGTGCGGGCCCGCGGCGTGATGGAGAAGTGTACCTTCTGCATCCAGCGGATCCGCGACACCCAGAACCACGCGCGGCTGGAGGACCGTCCCATCCGCGATGGCGAGTTCACCACCGCGTGCGCCCAGGCCTGCCCCTCGGACGCGATCGTGTTCGGCAACGTCAAGGACGGCGCTGCCCGGGTCGCCCGGGTCAAGCAGGACTCCCGGGGCTACCACGTGCTGGAGGATCTCAACGTGCGGCCGGCGGTGACCTATCTCGCCAAGGTCCTGCTGGCGGCGGAGGCCTAAGCCATGTCCGCCGCGGCTCCTCCCCATCCCACCGCGCACGCCGGGCACCTGATCACCCAGACCCACGCCGACGTCACCCGGGACGTGGTCGGGACGTTGAGCCCGCCCACCCGGGGCTATGTGCTCCTGCTGCTCGGGGCGGTGTCGCTCTTCCTGCTCGGCATCGTGACCTTCCTGGTTCTGGTCAAGGACGGTCTGGGGCATGCGGGATACCAGCCGCCGATCTTCTGGAGCGTCTACATCACCACCTTCGTGTTCTGGGTGGGCATCGGGCACGCGGGGACGCTGATCTCGGCGATCCTGTTTCTGTTCCGGTCCCCCTGGCGGACGGCGGTCTACCGGTCCACCGAGGCCATGACGGTCTTCGCCGTGATGACGGCGGGGCTTTTCCCCATCATCCACATCGGGCGCCAGTGGATCTTCTACTGGCTGCTGCCCTACCCCAACTCCCGGTTTCTCTGGCCCAACTTCAAGTCGCCGCTCATCTGGGACGTGTTCGCGATCGCGACCTACCTCACGGTCTCGACCACGTTCCTGGTCTTCGGCCTGGTGCCCGACGTCGCCGCGGTGCGGGACAAGGCCAGCGGGTGGCGGAAGACGATCTACCAGGCCGTCTCGGTCGGCTGGAAGGGCACCGACAACCAGTGGCGGCACTACTCGCGGGCGTACCTCTACCTCGCGGCCCTGGCGACGCCGCTGGTGCTCTCGGTGCACTCCGTGGTGTCCTGGGACTTCGCCGTCTCGATCGTTCCCGGCTGGCACGGCACCATCTTCGCGCCCTACTTCGTAGCCGGCGCCATCTACTCCGGTATCGGCATGGTCATCACCCTGATCATCCCGCTTCGGCGGGCGCTCCGCATCGAGCACATGATCACGGCGGACTACCACTTCGACAACCTGGGCAAGCTGACCCTGCTGACCGGTTCCATCCTGTTCTACGCCTACGGCATGGAGTACTTCGTGGCGTGGTACAGCGGGAACATCTTCGAGCAGACCACCTTTTACCGCCGGGCGTTCGGCCCCTATTGGTGGGCCGGCTGGACGATGATCATCTGCAACGCGTTCGTGTCCCAACTCCTGTGGTTCCGGAAGGTGCGCACCAACCTGACCTCGCTCTTCGTCATCTCGATCTTCATCAACATCGGGATGTGGTTCGAGCGCTTCGTCATCATCGTGTCCTCGCTCAGCAACGACTACATCCCCTGGGCCTGGGATCAGCTCAACCCGACCTGGGCGGACTGGGGCATCCTGGCCGGCTCGTTCGGCTGGTTCGGGATGTGGTTCCTGCTCTTCGCCAAGAACTTCCCGATCGTGGCGATCCAGGAGATCAAGGAGATGATCCCGATGCCGAGGAAGCGGGGAGGGCACCACTGATGGCCCAGGGACTGCTGGCCTCCTTCGTTCACGTGGACGCGGCGGCCGACGCCATTCGGGCGCTCCGCGCGCGGGGCGTGCGCGGCCTGGTGGTCTACAGCGCGGCGCCCAACCACGAGATCGAGGAGGCCCTGGAGCACCGGGTGAGCCCGGTGCGCCTGATCACCCTGATCGGCGGCCTCACCGGGTGCGCCGCCGGCTTCGGCATGACCCTCTGGATGTCGCACGACTGGCCCACCCTGGTGGGCGGCAAGCCGATCGGCTCGATCCCCCCCTATGTCGTGATCGCCTTCGAGCTGACCATCCTGCTCGGCGCCCTCAGCACCGTGGCGGCAGTGGCTCTCTTCTCGATCGTGATGGGGCGGCGCGGGGTGCCCTACGATCCGCGGTTCAGCGACGACAGGATCGGGGTCTTCGTGCCGGCCGCGCCGGATCAGGCCAAACAGGTCGAGCATCTGCTGCGCAGCGCGGGGGCGGAGGAGGTGCGGCATGCGTAGGGGCGGGGTGCCTCCGGCCGACAGTGCTGGCAGTGGCGAAAGTGTCATCCTGAGCGCAGCGAAGGAGGCGATGCGTGGC
>JACCRH010000139.1 GCA_013813675.1 Gemmatimonadales bacterium | reverse complement strand
CCACCGCCACCGCCTCGTGATCGAACCGGCCCATCGCCTTGAGCGGCACCGGCCGGCTGATTCCGTCGCTGTCCACCTGGACCTCGAAGTTGTACCCGTGATTCCGGCTCCAGCCCGCGCTCTTGCCAACCGTGGTCTCTTCAGAGGAGATCCATGTCCGCCAGGGCGTGCTGCCGCCGGCGCAGTTGGTGGAGGTCCCGGTCAGGCTGGCGAATTGCTTGACCAGCTCCGCCCGACCGTTGCCGTAGACCCTCACCTCCACGGTGGTGTTGCCGCCGGGCCCTTTATCATCGTATGCGTCCCCCCCAAATGGGGTCGTGCCGAGCTCGGGCGTGTCGCGCAGCTCGTGGTTGCGAATCAGGCGCACCAGCCCCCGCCCCGCGGCAAAGGCGGCCATTCCATCGAAGGCGTTCGGCACCACGCCACCGATCATGGGATCGCCGGCGGTGCTCAGAAGGGCGGCGCTGAACCCCCGGGGGATCGAGATCATTTCCCCCACGTCCTTGCTGGGGATCAGCTCACCGTATCCGCCCTGACCCTTGCGCGCCTGCTTGAGCGCGGGCGCCGCGCTCGGCTCCAGCGGATCGTCGGCGCAGGCGATCAGCCCGGTGAGCGAGGGCGCCAGGAGGAGGCCGCTGGCGGCGGCCGACTTGCGAAGAAAGTGCCGTCGATCGATCCCGGTCATGGCGACGTGTCCCTTCGAGGCGATGCGAACGAACCGAGTGTTGGAAAACGCAGGCGGGAGGGCGGCCGGACGGACCGATGATAGGAATGACCCCGGATCGGGGCCATATGAGAGGGCGTCGCGTTACGAGGATGCTACGGGAGCGTCAGAGAAGGGTAGGGACTCGTGACAAACGGCGGAATAACATCGACCTGCCCCGGACTACCCGGCGAGCGCGTGGGCCTGAGACATCAACAGGGGCCGCAGGTAGCGCCCGGTATGGGAGGCCTCGCAGCCAGCGACGTCTTCCGGGACCCCCTGCACCACGACCTGGCCTCCCGCGTCGCCCGCCTCGGGGCCGAGATCCACGATCCAGTCGGCCCGCTTGATCACGTCGAGGTGGTGCTCGATCACGACCACGGTATGGCCGGCGTCCACCAGCCGGTCGAGGACCTGGATCAGCACCCGGACGTCGTCCAGATGCAGGCCGGTGGTGGGCTCGTCGAGGATGTAGAGCTTGCGCCCCTCCCGCTTGCCGGCCTGGATCAGCTCGCGGGCGATCTTGAGCCGCTGGGCCTCGCCCCCGGAGAGCGTGGTGGCCGGCTGGCCCAGCCGGAGATAGCCCAGCCCCACCTGCTGCAGGTGCCAGAGCGCGGTGCCCAGCTTGGGCTGGTGGCGGAAGCGGGCGATCGCCTCCTCGACGGTCCACTGCAGCACTTCGCGGATGGACTGGCCCTGGATCCGCACGTCGAGCACCTCTCGGCGGTAGCGGCTGGCGCCGCAGGCCTCGCAGGGCACGAAGACGTCGGCCAGAAATACCATCTCCACCTGAACGTGTCCCGCGCCCTCGCACTCCTCGCAGCGGCCGCCGGGCATGTTGAACGAGAAGGTACTCGCCGAGTATTTCCGCTGTCGCGCCAGCGGCTGCGCGGCGAACAGCTCGCGGATCTCGTCGAACGCCTTGATGTAGGTGATCGGATTGGAGCGGGGCGACCGGCCGATCGGCGACTGGTCGACCAGCAGCACGTCCTGGAGCAGCTCCCAGCCGGTGATCGAGGAGATCCGGCCCACCGGCTCGCCCAGATGCGACTTTGCCGAGTGTCCACCGTGCAGCTTGCTCTCCAGGTTGCGGTAAATCACGTCGTAGAGCAGCGTGCTCTTGCCCGAGCCGGAGACGCCGGTCACCGCGGTGAGCGCGCCCAGGGGAATGTCCACGTCCACGCCGGAGAGGTTGTGCAGCGTGGCGCCACGCACCTTCAGCCAGCGGGGGCCGGCGGGCCGGCGCGCGCTGGGCACGGCGATCCGCTTCTGTCCGGTGAGGTACTGCCCGGTGAGTGTGTGGGACGCGGCGGCCACGGGCCCGGCGTGCACCACCCGCCCGCCGCGATCGCCGGCGCCGGGGCCGAGCTCCAGCATGAAATCCGCCTGCTGAATCGCCGCAAGATCGTGCTCGACCACGACGACCGTGTTGCCGCCGTCGCGAAGCCGCCGAAGCAGCGCGAGGAGGCGGTCGGTGTCGCGCGGGTGCAGCCCCACCGAGGGCTCGTCGAGCACGTAGAGGGTGTCCACCAGCTTGGCGCCGAGGGCATTGGAGAGGGAGATCCGCTGGGCCTCCCCACCCGACAGCGTGCGGGTCTGGCGATCCAGCGAGAGGTAGCCCAGCCCCACGTCGCGGAGAAAGGTGAGACGGGCGTCGAGCTGCTCGACGATCAGATGCGCCACGTCCCGCTCGAACGGCGTGAGCTGGAGGGCGCCCAGCCACTGATGGATCCCGTCCACCGGGCGGGCGGCTACCTGCGCGATGGTCTCGCCGCCGATCCGCACCGCCAGTGCGTCCGGGTTGAGCCGGGCGCCGCCGCAGTCACCGCAGGTTTTGGCCAGCTGGTATTGCCGCAGGAAGACCCGGATATACTGCTTGTAGCGCTTCTCCTCGAGGTCCTTCAGGAAGGGAAAGATCCCGACGTATCTGCCCTTCCGGCCGTAGAGCAGGTCCCGCCGCTGGCCGGCCTTGAGCTTGTGCCACGGCTTGGTGGGATCGGCGCCGAGGCTTCGTGCCTGCTCCAGCAGGATCTTCCTGCGGCTCTCGTACCGGGGCTTGGTCCAGGGGTCGATCGCCCCCTCGGCGAGGCTGCGCTCGGGGTCGGGCACGACCAGCGACTCGTCGTACTCCAACACGGCTCCGAATCCGTTGCAGGCGGCGCAGGCCCCGCGCGGATTATTGAAGGAGAAGAGCCCCGGTGTCACGCTGGCGGCCGGCGTGTCGCACGCGCTGCACGACGGCGTGCGGGTGAACCTGAGCCGGCCCCCGTCATGCAGGGCCAGCGCCACGCCCTCCCCCTCCTGAAAGGCGACGGCGATCGCTTCGGAAATCCGGCCGGTGGATTCCGCGGAGCCGGCGAGGCGGTCCACCACCACCAGCAGCTCGCGGGCGTGGGTCAGGTCGAGCCCGGCCGGCAGCTCGTCGAGGTGCTGGGGCGCTCCATCCGCCACCACCCGGACGAAGCCGAGTGCGCGGAGGTTCTCCACTACCGCGGCGTGGGCCAGCCGGGCCACCGGGGGCAGGGGGAAGCCGATCTGTATCCGGGCAAGGCCGCGGGCCACCACCTCGTCGGCCGCGGACTGGCACGTATCCACCCGGACCGGGGCCCCGCACGCCCGGCAGAAGCTCCGGCCGATCCGGGCCCACAGCAGGCGGAGATGGTCATACACCTCGGTGGCGGTGCCGACGGTGGACCGGCTGGAGACCACCGGATTTCGCTGCTCGATGGCCACCGAGGGCGCGATGCCCTCGAGTCGATCCACCAGCGGCTTCGGCATCCGATCGAGAAACTGCTTTGCGTAGGTGGAGAGCGACTCGATGTACCGCCGCTGCCCTTCGGCGTACAGGGTGTCGAAGGCGAGCGTGCTCTTCCCCGAACCGGAGGGGCCGGTGACCACGGTGAAGGCGCGGTGCGGCAAGTCTACGGTGACGCCCTGCAGATTGTTCTGGCGAGCGTTGACGATGCGGATGACGGAATCGGCCACGCTAGGAGAATAGTGGGGTCGGTGACTTCGGGATAGTTTCGGGCGCGGGCAGGAGGAGCACGCCCCCTCCCCCGCGACTATCTTTGCGTCTCCCATGCCCCGACTGCTCACTCCCAAATTCCTGCTGCGTGGCTTCGAGTTCTCGGTCCTGGCTTCCCTGGCCGGGTTCGGAGCCACGCTCCTGTACGGCAACGATCTTCCCGCGTTCCTTCGCGGCCTGGGCCGGGTGCATCTCGGCTGGGTGCTGGTGGGCGCCTGTCTCGCCTCGCTCGACTGGATCGGCGGCGGCCTCCGGCTCTGGATCTGCGCCCGCCACGTCCATCCCCGGCCTTCGCTTAAAGGCTCGATTCTCGCCGGAGGGATGGGGGCATGGGCCGGCTTCCTGACCCCGCTCAACTCGGCGGCCGGGCCGATGACGATGTACACCCTTCGGCGCTACGGGATTCCCCTGCCGGTGGCGGTCACCTCCACCTTCATCAGCTTCGTATCCACCATCCTCTTCTTCGCCATCGCGGGGCCGCTGGCGCTGGCCTTCGGCGCCGGCCAGGGACTGGGCCAGCGGGGCGACGTGCTCGGGCTCTCCCTCTACGATCTGTTCCGGGGCAGCCTCACGATCGTCGGGGGGATCGGCGTGCTGATGGGTTTCGTGATCTTCGCCCCCCGCCTGGTGCGCGACCTGATTCACCGCCTCGCGGAGGCGATCGGGCGCCGGAGCGCGCGGGTGTCGGCGCGGCTCGAGCGGCTCCGGGCGGGGATCGACGAGGCCCATGCGAGCGTGGTCGCCTTCAACAGCCCGCGCGGTTGGCTGGCCATTTTCTGGTCCACGATCCTCTCGGCCGTCTCCCACGCCAACAAGCTCCTGGCCGGCTATGTCGCCCTCCGGGCGCTGGGGCTCACAGCAAACTTCGTGGACATCCTGCTGGTCCAGACCCTGGTGATGTTCCTGCTCTACTTCGCCCCGACTCCGGGCGCCTCCGGGATCGGCGAGGTCCTCGCGGCCGCGGTGATGTCCTCCTACGTGCCCCGGGAGCTCACGCCGCTCTACATCCTGATCTGGCGCCTCATCCTCACCTATTTCACCCTGGCCTTCGGGTTCGTCGTGTTCTCCGGCTGGCTGCGCCAGGGTCTCAAGTCGATCGATCAGGCAGCGATCGCGGAACCGGCCAGCGGGTAGCGGGCCCGTGATGGACGATCAGGACGTCCCCGCCACCCGGTACGACGCCTCGCTGCTGCGCCGGCTGCTGCGCTACCTCCGGCCCTATGGCTGGCTCGCGGCCGCCGCGGTGCTTCTGCTGCTGGTGCAATCGGGTCTGGCCTTGGCGGGACCCAGGCTCACTGAGCGCGCGCTCGACGTCGCCATCCCCCGCAAGGACGTGGGTCTCCTGAGCCTGCTCGCCGGGCTCTATCTGGCGACCCTGCTGTTCGAGCTGGTGGTGGAGTACGGCGGCGCCCTCCTCACCGCCCTGGTGGGGCAGCGGGTGATGTACGACTTGCGGATGGAGATCTTCGGTCATCTCCAGCGGCTCAGCGTGACCTACTTCGACCGGAATCCAGTCGGCCGGCTGATGACCCGGGTGACCTCGGATGTCGAGACTCTGAACGAGCTGTTCTCCTCGGGCGTGGTGACCATCTTCGGAGACGTCTTCACCCTCCTCGCCATCATGGGGATGATGCTGGTCATCGACGTCAGGCTCGCCCTGGTGACGTTCGCGGTGATACCGCTGGTGTGGCTCACCGCCGCGATCTTCCGCCGCCGCGTCCGCGACGCCTTCCGTGACATCCGCTTCCGGGTCGCCCGGCTGAATGCCTTCCTTCAGGAGAGGCTCTCGGGGATGCGGATCGTGCAGCTCTTCGGGCGGGAAGCCGACTCCGCCCGCCGCTTCGGTGAGCTGAATCGCGAGCATCTCGCCGCCCACCTGCGGTCCATCACCATCTACGCGATCTTCTTTCCGGCGGTCGAGGTGCTGACCGCGGTCGCGATGGCCCTGCTGCTCTGGTACGGCGGACTCCGGGTCCTCGACGACACCCTGACGGTGGGGGTGCTCGCCGCCTTCATCCAGTACACCCGCCGCTTCTTCCAACCGCTCCAGGATCTCTCGGAGAAGTTCAACCTGCTGCAGAGCGCGATGGCCTCGTCCGAGCGGGTGTTCGGGCTGCTGGACGAGCCGGTGACGGTGCGCGAGCCGGCCAGCCCGGCGCCGCTCTCCCGGCCGGTGCGGGGCGAGGTGCGGTTCGACGGGATCTGGTTCCGCTATTCACCCGACGGGCCTTGGGTGTTAAAGGACATCTCCTTCACCGCCTCGCCCGGCCGCACGCTGGCCCTGGTGGGGCACACCGGGGCGGGGAAGACCACCATCGTCAACCTGCTGCTGCGGTTCTACGACGCCGAGCGGGGGCGGATCACCGTGGACGGCGTCGACATCCGCGATCTGTCGACCGCCGACCTGCGGTCGGCAATCGGGTTCGTCCAGCAGGACCTCTTCCTCTTCACCGGCGACATCCTGCACAACCTCACGCTGGGAGCGCCGATCACGCGGGAGGCGGCCCGGATGGCGGCCGGCCGGGTGGGAGCGGCCCGGTTCATCGAGCGGCTGCCGGCCGGCTACGAGCACCGGCTGGGCGAGCGGGGCCGGAACCTCAGCGTGGGCGAGCGCCAGCTGCTGAGCTTCGCGCGCGCGCTGGCGCTGGATCCCCGGATCCTGGTGCTGGACGAGGCCACCAGCTCGGTCGACGCGGAGGCGGAGGCCCAGATTCAGCGGGCGATCGCCGAGCTGATGGCCGGCCGGACCAGCCTGGTAGTGGCGCACCGGCTCAGCACCATTCTTCACGCCGACGAGATTCTGGTCCTGCACCACGGGGAGATCCGCGAGCGGGGCACCCACCGGGAGCTGCTGGCGGCGGGAGGGCTGTACCAGCGCCTCTACCAGCTGCAACTCCGCGGGCAGGAGGTCCGCCGGATTGCCTGAGGGTTCCGAGGCCGTTTGCTTGCCTGCCCCTGGAGCCCGGGATACGTTTGGCATCCGGTCAACCCTTCGGGAACCCGATCGATGATGCAATTGGAAGTCGGTGGACGGCGGATACCCGTCGCCACCGGAGACACTGTCATAGGGTCGGCGCCGTGGTGTGCCATCGTCCTCGAAGGTGAGGGGGTCCGGCCGCACCATGCCGTCGTGCACGGCACCACCGGGGGTGCGGCGGCCATCCGGACCGCCGGCGCCGACGTCGAGGCGTCCATCAACGGCGTACGCCTGGGCACCGACCCCACCCCGGTCCTGCACGGCGACAAGATCCAGATCTCCGGCCACGAGATTCTGGCGGTCGATCCCGAGCGGGCGGGGAATACTCAGCTGTTCGATTCCGGCGCGTTCGCCGACCTGCCGCCGGTCCAGGCCGCCAAGCCGCCCCCAGGAACCACCGGCGGCCGAGTCGTTTGCCTCACCGACGGGCGCGAGTATTCGATGGCGTCGGAGCCGCTGGTCTTCGGGCGGGACGCGGTCTCCGATGTGGTGGTGACCGGTGGCGACGTCTCCCGGAAGCACGCGGAGATCCAGATGGGGCCGGAAGGGTACGTCCTGCTGGACCTCAGCGTGAACGGCACGTTCGTGAACGGCAAGCGGGTGGGCCGGATCCATCCGCTCGCCCGGGCCGACGTCATCCGGATCGGAACCGATGAGTTCCGCTTCTACGCCGAGACCGCCCCGGCCCCCGGGCCGCTCGCACCCCGGCCGGTCCCCTCGGAGGGGCCGCTGCACCCACCGACCGGCGCGAGCGCCCGGCTCTCCGACACGATGCACGGCGTCCCTCTCTCCATCCCGCGCGACCCGACGCCCACGCCTCGGTCGGTTCCGGCGGCCCAGCCCATCGCGTCGCTGCTGGTTCGCAGCGGGGAGATGCGCGGCCGGCGGCTGCCGATCACGCTGGCGGTAGTCAACATCGGCCGGGCGGATTACAACGACATCGTGATGGCCGATCCGAGCATCAGCACCACGCACGCCAAGCTGCAGCGCCGCGACGACGTCTGGGTGCTGAGCGATCTGGGGTCCACCAACGGGACCTTCGCCGAGGGCGAGCCGGTGACCGGTGAGACCGCCCTCACCCCCGGCACTACACTCCGCTTCGGCGACGTGGCGGCCCTCTTCGAGCCGCACGACCAGCCCGCTCCGGCCGCTCAGCACGCCGCCC
>JACCRH010000116.1 GCA_013813675.1 Gemmatimonadales bacterium | reverse complement strand
GTCTGGCACAGATCCCCGTCCTGGAGGTGCCGACGCTCGCGCCCGATGGCAGCCTCCATCCCGAGGCGTTCTATCATGTGATGGGGTTCGCGTCGAGCGACGACGGGATCGCCATTCTCGCCCGCGCGTCGCAGCGCCAGGTGGTGAACGTGGCGCAGCGCGGCGGGATGGCAGCGGTGATGCTGGCCGAGGAGGTGTGAGCTTACCTCGACTCCACCACGTAGGCCTCCATCGCGAAGTATTCCGCCAGCCCAAGCTTATCCAGCTCCGCCGCAGTCCCTTTGTTCCGCGCCTCCACCCGCTGCCAGAACTCGCGCTCGTCCGGTCCCGGGAACGGGGCGGTGTCCTTCTGCGACTGGTGCTTGAAGATCGCCTGGATCTTGAGCCGCAGCTCCTCCTGTGACAGCGGCACCAGCCACGTCGCCTCGGTCACCGGCCACTCCTGCCAGGCGCCCCGGTAGAGCCACACCTCGGGCCGCGGCCGGCCGGCGGCGACCAGCTCTTCCAGCGCCCCGTCGATGGCCTCCTTGCACATCCGGTGGGTGCCGTGCGGGTCGGAGAGGTCTCCCGCGACGAAGATCAGGTCGGGGCCCACCTCCTCGAGCAGCGCGCGCACGATCGCCACGTCCGCGGGACCGATGGGATCCTTCCGCACCTTGCCGGTCTGATAGAACGGCAGGTCGAGGAACCGCGCGGCGCCCTCCTCGAACCCCAGCGTGCGCAGCCCCGCGACCGCCTCGGATTCGCGGATCACCCGTTTGACGTCGCGCACCTCCTCGATGTCCACGTCACCCGGATTCTTGGCGGCAAGGAATTCCTCCACCCGGGCCACCAGTTGGGTGACCGCCCGCTCGGCGATCCCCAGCTCGCCCGCGACACGTCCGAGAAAGTCGAGGTGGCGGCGGACGTCGTGGTCGAAGACCGCCAGGTTGCCGCTGGTCATGTAGGCGACGGTGATGGCGTTCTCGTTCTCCAGCAGCTTCCGGAGAATGCCGCCCATCGAGATCACGTCGTCGTCGGGATGAGGGGAGAAGCAGATGATCCGCTGACCCGCCGGCAGCTTCGAGCGGCCCCGGATCTTGGCGCCGAGTGCGTTGAAGACCAGCCCGTTGAGCGCGCCCGGCGTGCCGTGCGCCGCCACCAGAGACGAAAGCCGGTGCTCCGCGTAGTCGCGCTGGGTGAGCTTGAGGATCGCCTTCTGCGTCTGGCGCGAAAGCCAGGTGACGGCCTGGACTGCGAGCGGTGTAGTCCATTCGACCTGGCCCAGGAGCCAGGGCGTTGCCACCCGGGTGAGATAGGCCCCAGCGGCGTTGTCGAGGTAGAAGGTCGTGGCCGGGTGCCGCTGGAGGAAGGTGGCGGCGACCTCATGGTCCACCTCCCCCTCCACCGCGCGCCGCACGATGTACGCCTTGTGCTCCCCGGTGGCGAGGATCAGCACCTCACGCGCTTCGAGGATGGTGGCCACACCCATCGTGACCGCCTCGCGAGGGACGTTCTCTTCGCCGAAGAAGTCGGCCCCGCCGTCTTTGCGGGTGACCAGATCGAGGGTGATGAGGCGGGTGCGGCTCTCGAGGCCCGAACCCGGCTCGTTGAACCCGATGTGGCCGGTCCGTCCGATGCCGAGGAGCTGGAGATCGATGCCGCCGGCCTCGCGAATCGCCGCCTCGTAGCGCCGGCATTCCTCGTCGATCCGGTCGCGGGGCAGATCGCCCCGAGGGATGTGGACGTTCTCGCGGCGGATGTCGAGGTGGGAGAAGAAATTCTCCCACATGAACCGGTGGTAGGAGTGAATGCTCCCGGGGTCCATCGGGAAGTATTCGTCGAGGTTGAAGGTGACGACGTGGGCGAAGCCGAGCCCCTCCTCGCGATGCAGGCGCACCAGCTCGCGATAGACGCCGATCGGGGTCGATCCGGTGGCGAGGCCGAGCACGGCGGGCTGGCCGGCCGCGGCGCGGGTGCGGACCAGCGCCGCGATGCGGCCGGCGACGAGACGGCCCAGCTCGTCGTGGTCGCCGACGATGACGGTGCGGATGCGCTCGAGGCTGCTGGAGGGGGCGATCATCGCTGACTGCGAAGCTAGGAGGTGCGGAAGGTTTTGTCACCCTGAACGAAGTGAAGGGGGCCGTCCCGAGCATGATCCCCTTCGCTGCGCTCAGGGTGACACTGAGGGCCTGACTGCCACTACCCTCCCCTACATCGGCTCCACTTGAACTGTCGCCGAGGTCCGCCCGACCCTGGTCACGAGCTTGAGGTGCAGCATCGCGGTCGCGATGTCGTACCAGTACCGGTCTCCCGTACTCGCCTCCAGCTCGGTGAGGTCCACCGCCGCCGGCAGTGGGCTCGACGTGTTGAAGTCGCGAATCACCCGAAGCGCCGCCTGGGGGTACGGCAGCGTGAGCCGTACCCACTCGTTGTCGACCGTGCGGCTGAGCGTGATCCGGGGCCGGAGCGGCACCGCGCCGGCGAACTGCATGGTGTAGCCCCGCCCCGGCAGCATCGACCCGTGGGCTGAGTTGGGGCTGCCGGGCACGCCGACCAGGGTGAGCGCCGCCGCGTCGTCGCGGGTGACGGTGAGCGGCGCGACGACCTCGACATCGCTCCGCACGCTGAACCCCACGTATCGCTGGGCGCAGACGTAGGCATTCCACTCCGGCCGCGGGGTGCATCCCGATGTGATCAGGAAGGGGTTGTTCGCCACCACGAACGCGCCCGCGGCCCCGGTCACATCGCCGTCGCGGTCCAGGAACACCGCGGCCTTGTCGCCGTCTTTGTCGGCGTGCGGTGTCTCCAGGTAGTACTGATTCGCGTTGATGAAGGACACGTCGCCGGCGAAGTTGCCGGTGCTGACCGAGAACCCGTTGTTCCGGTTGAATCCCAACGCGCTCGAGGGAATCGAGCCCGCCGCCGTGAAGTTGGCGAAGACCACGCGGTCCGCCCCTACCCGTCCATCGTAGAACTCGTAGCCCCGGCGGGGTGCACCGTTGAACACCGTGCCCGCGATGTTCGCCGATTCACCGACGAAGAGCGCGTCCTCCACGAAGGTCTCGCTCGAGGCGAAGGTGGCTCCGATCGCGTTGTCCGCCAGCACCGAGTGGCTGAGCCGGTGATCGCGGCCGCGGAGCCACACCGCCCTCCCGGGATGTTTATAGGCCGTGAACATGGTGAAGTCGGCCACGACGGCCGTGTTCGCGTCTGCTGGATTGGTGCGCGGGGCGTAGAAGACGGTCTCGGTCTCGCCATCCGCCCGCGGCCCATCGTCGACGTGCAGGCCGCCCCGGCGGTTGCTGTGGGCCACGTTGTCGCTGAACTCCCGCAGCGGGGTGGTCCGCGGCAGCTCCG
>JACCRH010000107.1 GCA_013813675.1 Gemmatimonadales bacterium | reverse complement strand
CGAGATACCTCTCGACTCACCTGCTCGAAGAAGGCCGGGCGGCCGCGCTGGCCGGTCATCGCACGACGGCCATCCGCGTGTTGCAGCACTATCTGGCGTTGCGCTACGACCCCGAGCCCTCGGTCCGGCCCGAGGTCGAGGCGGTGCGGGCGGAACTGGCGCGGCTGGTGGGAGAGCCCGAGTCGTGATCCCGATCAGCGACCTACTGAGCCCGCGCTACCCGATCGGGCGCGAGCTGGGCCGGGGCGGGATGGCTACGGTGTATCTGGCGCAGGACCTCCGGCACGACCGGGCGGTAGCCCTGAAGGTGCTCCATCCCGACCTCGCCGCCAGCCTGGGTCCTGAACGCTTCCTCCGCGAAATCCGCATCACCGCGCAGCTGCAGCATCCCCACATTCTTCCCGTCCTCGATTCAGGCGAAGTCTCCGGTCTCCTCTGGTACACCATGCCGTATGTCGAGGGGGAGACCCTTCGCCAGCGGATCGCCCGGGAGAAGCAGTTGCCCATCGACGATGCACTGCTGATCGCCCGGCAGGTCGCCGGCGCGCTCGGCCATGCGCACAGTCGGGGCATCGTGCATCGCGACATCAAGCCGGAGAACATTCTGCTGGATGGCGCCGGGGCGATTGTGGCCGACTTCGGCATCGCGAGGGCAGTCACCGTGGCGGGGGGCGACAAGCTCACGGCGACCGGCCTCTCCATCGGTACCCCCGCCTACATGAGCCCGGAACAGGCCGCGGGGAGTCACGACGTCGACGGCCGGAGCGATCTCTACAGTCTAGGATGTGTGCTCTACGAGATGCTGGCCGGGCAACCGCCGTTCACGGCGCCAACGGCGCAAGGTCTCCTGGCTCGCCATGCGGTTGATCCCGTCCCTTCGCTCCGGACCGTGCGTGCGACCGTGCCACCGGGGGTCGAACGAGTCATCACCACGGCACTCGCAAAGGTCCCGGCCGATCGGTTCGCCACCGCCGACCAATTCGCCGCCGCACTCAGCGCGCCGACCATCTCGACGGTAGCACTCAGCCGTAGGACTCCAAGTCGGCGGTGGCTGATGTCGGCCGCGGCGCTTCTCGCCGCGGTGGCCGCGACAGCGGTCGTGTGGCCCCAGCTTCGCTCCACCGGATCGAGCGTCCTGCCCTCGGCCTCGGTCATCGCCGTGCTCCCCTTCGCGCCGAGCGTCGCCGATACCGGCCTGGCGCGGCTCGGGCGCGACCTGGTGCTCACCGTGAGCGCCACGCTGGACGGCCTAGGGGAGATCCGGGCGGTCGACCCCTATAGCGTGCTCGCGCAATCCGCCGACGCATTCTCCACGCTGGAGGAGGGCCGCGCCCTGGGCCGGCGGTTCGGCGCCGGCAGCGTGCTGCACGGGAGCGTCGTGCGGGTAGGCCCGAGAGTCCGGCTCGACCTCGGGCTCTTCACCACTGACAACGGCAAGGCGGTCGCCCGCGTCCTGGTCACGGCCCCGGTCGATTCCATCGAGGCCATGACCGATTCCATCACCCGAACACTCCTGTCACAGATCTGGCGGCGAGGGACGCCGCCCTCGCCCAGTCTGGACGCGGCGCTCAAGACGAAGTCGGTGCCGGCGCTTCGAGCCTTTCTCGAGGGTGAGCGCGCGTTCGCGCAGAACGAGTGGGATCGTGCGGAACAGGCGTACGCTCGTGCCATCGAGGAGGATTCGACGTTCTGGCTCGCGTACGCGCGAAACTCGTATGTGCTGGGGTGGCGTTACCGGCAAATGGACAGCGCGAAGATGGAAGCGCTGATGAGGCACCGTTCGACTCTGCCCGAGTTTGACCGGCTTTATCTCGGAGACTCCATCGAGGAGCCCGGGGCGGCGGCCGATCTGCGCCGCGCGCGGCAGATTACCGAGCGCTTCCCGGACAACTGGTTCGGGTGGTTTCAGTACGCGGACAGGCTGCATCACTGGGGCCCGATGCTGGGCCACCCCCGCGCGGAGGCCCGAGCGGCGTTCGAGGAGACGCTCCGGCTCAATCCGAGGGTGATACCCGCGTGGGAACACCTGGCGCAGTCGGTGCTGCATGACCACGACACCATGGCGTCTACGCGGGTGCTCGATGCACTCCGGCGTCTGGATGCTGGTCCCGCCCTCGTGACGGAGTGGGGTTCCGACCAGATGCTCCAGTTCCGGCTCTTGGACCGCCTCCAGAGAGGCGATACCGGCGGCGCCGACATCTTGGCGGACAGCGTCGCGCGGGATCTCGCGAAGCATCGCAGCGGGCCCCACCATAATCCCGGGTGGTTCGGGTTCCCCGCCGCCGACGTAGCACTCTATCGGCGTATGCAGCGTCTCGGGTTCGTGCCGGATAACGCCGCCCTGGCGATCGCGCATGCTTGGGCCGCTCGTGGCGCCTGGGACTCGGCGCTCGTCTCGCTGGACCAGGCCAAGGCCGCCGGCGAAGCCGATTCGCTGGCACCGCTCAGCCTCTATCGGCTGGCGGCGCTCGGCGCTTGGGTGGGAGCGCTGCCGGTTGCCGAGGCCTCCGCCCGCCGCGAGGCCGCTCACCGGACGTCGACCGGACTGGAGTCCTTTGAGCGTGCCGAACTGGCGCTGGTCGACGCGATCCTGGCGGTCGCTCGCCGCGACCGCCGGGCGCTGGCCGAGGCGCGGCGCGCGGCTCGTGCGTCCGGGGATTCCATTACGAGCCTGCTCGATCAAACCCTGGCGGCGTTCGATCGGTTCCTAGTCGGCGACACTCGAGAGGCAGGGGAGGC
>JACCRH010000098.1 GCA_013813675.1 Gemmatimonadales bacterium | reverse complement strand
GAGCGCCGGTGCTTCGGCCCCGGAGGCAGCGGCTCCTCGATCGGAAAGCGATTCCCGCGGACGACCATGGCGTACGCCGCCCGCCGGCCCGCCGCCTCCTCACTCTCCCTGCGGACTTGCTCCTCCGGCAGCGGCGGCAGATCGAGCCCGCTCCCCGGCGGCCGGAACCTGGCCCGCTCGACCCACGCCGCCCGAACCTCCGGATGCCGCGCGACCGGCTGCCAGCTCTGCCGCGCCGCATCGAACATCGGCGTATCGGCATCCACGACCGCCGCCTCGACGGCGTCGAGCACCGACTCGACGTCGGGAAGCGAGAACGAGGGGTCGGAGAATTGGAAGCGGTCGAGCATGGCCTCCCTTTTCACGTTGTCATCTCTTAGCGTCCAACCAGTTCGGTCCGACGCCCAGGTCTACGACGAGCGGCACCCGAAGTTCCACCACCCCCTCCATCCGGCTCCGGACCAGCTCCTGCAACCGCTCCAGCTCCTCCGGCGGGGCCTCGAAGATCAGCTCGTCGTGCACCTGGAGCAGCATCCGGCTCCGAAGGCCTTCCTCGCGGATGGCGGCGTGGATTCGCGTCATCGCCACCTTGATCAGGTCGGCGGCGGAGCCCTGGAGCGGAGAGTTCTGCGCGTTCCGCTCGCCGTAGGCCCGCATGTTGAAGTTCCGGTCCCGGATCTCGGGGATGTAGCGGCGGCGCTTGAAGATGGTCTCGACGTATCCCTGCTCCCGGGCGAGGGCGATTGAGCGGTCGAGAAAGGCGCGTACCCCGGCGAAGCGCTCGAAGTAACGGGCGATGAAGCTCCGGGCGTCCTCCATCGAGATGTTGAGCTGGCGACTCAGCGCGAAGGGGCCCTGGCCGTAGATGGTGGCGAAGTTGATGGTCTTGGCTCGAGTCCGCATCTCCGGCGTCACCTGGTCGGACGGGACGTTGAAGATGATTGCCGCGGTCTGGCGATGGATGTCGCCGCCCTGGCTGAAGGCCTCGATGAACGCGGGGTCGCCCGACAGATGGGCCATGAGCCGGAGCTCGATCTGGGAGTAGTCGGCCACAAGGAAGGTCCACCCCTGGCGGGGGATGAACCCACGACGGATCTCCTCGCCCCGGAGCGTGCGCACCGGGATGTTCTGGAGATTGGGATCGTTGGAGCTGAGCCGCCCCGTCGCCGCGCCGCCCTGGTTGAAGGTGGTGTGGATCCGGCCGGTCCTCGGATTGATCGTCGCGGGGAGCGTGTCTACGTAGGTGCTCTTGAGCTTCTGCAGCTCGCGGTACTCCAGGATCAGGCGAGGCAAGTCGTGCCCCATCGCGGCGAGCTGTTCCAGCACGTCGGCGTCGGTGGAGGGCCCGGTCTTGGTCTTCTTGAGGACCGGGAGCTGCTGCTTCTCGAAGAGGATGGTCGCGAGCTGGCGGGGAGAGTTGAGGTTGAGGTCCACTCCGGCCACCTGCGAGATCTCGATCTCCAGCCGTCGCAGGTCGGACCCCAGCTCGTCGCCCAGCCGGGTGAAGAGCGCGCGGTCCACCGTGATGCCCTCCCACTCCATGTCCACCAGCACCTCCACCAGGGGCATCTCGACGTCGCGCAGCAGGTCCTCCATCCGGACTTCGCGGAGCGCTGGCGCGAAGAGCTGGTGCAGGGCGAGTACTGTGGCGCTGTCGGCGCCGCAGAAGTCGGCGGCCGCGAGGACGGCGACTTCGGCGAAGGAGATCTCCGACTTCCCCTTCCCTACCACCTCCTGGTAGGTCTTCATCGTCCGGCCGAGGTGCTCGAGGCAGAGGTTGTCGATCGCGTGGGAGCGGCGGCCGGGGTCGAGAATGAAGCTCTCCAGCATCGTGTCGTAGGCGACCCCGGCGAGCTCGACCCCGGCGCGGCGCAGCACCTGCCAGTCGTACTTCACGTTGTGGCCGACCTTGGGGACCGCGGGATCGGCCAGCAGCGTGCGAAGCGGCGCCATCGAGGAGTCGGTGAGCGGCGGGAGGTTGCGCACCGAATCGGGCGGCACCATCCCCTCGGCGAGGGAGCCGAGCGCGGACGGGACGTGGTGGCCGAACGGCAGGTACCAGACCTCGGTCGTGGTCGCCGAGAGCGCCAGGCCGACGAGGTCGGCGTTCTGCGGCTGGGTCGAGCTGGCCCTGGCGCCGAGCGCAACCAGCGGCGCGGCGCGAAGGCGCTCGACGAGGGCGGGGATGTCGGCGGGGTCGGAGACGGTCTGGACTACGAGGGCGGAGTGCTGGTCGATCGAGAGCCAGTCGTCGGCGGTGAAGCCTGTGGCCGTGCTCGTCGGCGTGCCCCCATTACCCTGCTCCCCGCTATTGTCACCACCGTTCTCCGCCCCTTCGACGCTCGCTTCGCGAGCGCTCAGGGTGACAGGCTGGCCTGGTCCCTCACCACCGCTTCCCTGCCCCGCCAGCTTCCTCGCCAGCGAGAAGAACTCCAGCTCGGTGAGAATCCGGATCGCGGCCTCGCGGTCGGGCTCCTTGAGCGTCAGGTCGCCCACGTCCAGCTCGATCGGCACGTCGCGCTTGATCGTCACCAGCTCGCGCGAGAGCCGCGCGCTGTCGGCCTGCGCCAGGAGCGCTTCCCGCGGCCGCTTGGCGGTGACCTCGGCGGCGCGGGCGAGCAGGCTGTCGAGGTCGCCGTACTCGGCCAGAAGCTTCTGGGCGCCTTTCTCGCCGATGCCTTTGACGCCGGGGATGTTGTCGGAGCTGTCGCCCACCAGCGAGAGGTAGTCCACCACCCGGTCGGGCGCCACGCCGAGCCGCTCGGAGGCGTTGAACTCGTCCACCCAGGTCTCTTCCACCGCCGCGGGCCCGCCGCGACCAGGATTGAGCAGGGCGACGCCAGGGCCGATGAGCTGGTAGAAGTCCTTGTCGCCCGAGACGATCACCGCCTGGAGGCCGCGCTCGGCGCCGCGGACGGCGAGGGTGCCGATGACGTCGTCGGCCTCATAGCCCGGCACGCTGACGAGCGGGATGTGAAAGGCTTCGAGCAGGTCGCAGATCCGCTCGACCGCGCGGTTGAAGTCGGCCTGCAGCTCGTTGTCGAGCTTTTCGCGGGTGGACTTGTACTCCGGGTAGCGCTCCTCGCGGAAGGAGGTGCCGGCGTCGTTCACCCAGGCGACGTAGTCCGGGCGGTACTTCTCCCGCAGCCGCATGAGGAAGTTGACCACGCCCCAGGCGGCCGAGGTGTTCTCGCCCTTGCTGGTCCGGAGCGGCCGGGAGATCATCGCGAAGAAGGCGCGGTAGATCAGGGCGTAGCCGTCGATCAGGAAGAGGCGGGGAGGGGCGTGGTTAGGCATGGGGGGAAGGTAGGCGGAACGGCGGAACGGCGGAACGGCGGAACGGCGGCACGGCGGAACAGGACAAGCGTGGGTGCGGACCCCCCTTTTGTCATCCTGAGCGCAGCGAAGGAGCCGAAGGACAGGCATGGCCTCCTTCGCTGCGCTCAGGATGACATTCTATCCCCCCTGCCCTCCGACAGTTACGTCCGCCGCCGCACCCTCGACAGGATTCGCTCGTACTCCGCCCTGGACCCCGGCGTCAGCCGGAGCCGGCCGAAGCCGGTCTCGTCCTGGAAGTAGACCTCCAGCCGGTGGGTGAGGTAGGTCCACCGGACGATCCGGCTCGAGGTGCCCGGGGTGCTCTCGACGCTCTCGTCGGGGGGGCCGAGGGTAATGAAGACTTCGCCGCGGTCGGTGCGCCAGCCGGGGAGGCCCTCGTCTTTGAACCGCTGGTTGGCGGCGTTGACCCGGCTGAAGTACTGATTGAGCTCCTCGTTCTCGGGAGTGGCGGGGTTGGGGTCGGTCGCCTCGTAGAACTCGCGCCAGAGCCGGGCGCGCTCGCTGGCGGGTGCGCGGCGCATGGCGGCGATCCGGTCGTCCTCGCCAAAGTAGCGCAGCAGGTCGAGCATCTCGTCGAAGTTGGTCACCACCCACGCCTGGGTGAACGAGACCAGGGCGGAGGCGCTCCGCTCCGGCTGGGTTCCGACCACGATCCGGAGCTCGCCCAGGGAGACGCTGTCGGGGGCGAGGCGGACGACCTGGCTCTCCACTTCCCTGCCCCCGCGAAATCGGAGCGAGTCGGTGTAGATCGAGTTCCCCTGCTCGTCGAGCACCGAGAACGGCACCTTGGTCGGCTCGGCGAAGGAGTAACCCTCGACGTAGGCCAGCAGGGTATCGCTGCCGTAGCCCACCGCGCCGCGAGGGTTGAGCACCAGGGAGACCGGGTCGGCCAGGCTTCCCCGCCCCGTCGCCTGGTAGGTGAGGATCGGCGCCGAGTAGCTAGCTTTGCCGAACCGGGGCGCGGTGTAGTCGGCGGTGGCGCTGCTCTCGGAGGTGGAGGAGGCGTCGCGCACCGTGGCGGTCACCTTGTAGGTGCCCGGCACCATCCGGATCACCTGCTGGAAGAGCACGCTCTCGTCGGCGCGCTGGGTCTCCTGGAAGGTGGCGACGCGGACCAGCTCCTCGCGGGCCAGGTCCACCGGCGGGGTGCCTTCGCGCTTGAAGGAGAGGCCTACCCGATAGCGGGCGACGAACGAGTTCCCTTCCCTCTGAAACGCGAGGGCGCGGTTCTCCAGGGAGAGGCCGAGGACGGCGATGACCGAGTCGGCGGGGGCCGCGGCGAAGGCGACCGTGCCGACGAACGGGAGCGGGTCGCCGGCGGCGAGGCGGCCCAGACGCTGGTAGAACTGGGTGGTGTTGAGGAGCCGAGTGAGCGTTTCCGTCGGCTTCGGCTGGTCATCGCTGCCGACCCGTTTCCAACTTCCGCAGCCGATGGCGGTGACCACCAGGGCGGACATGACGACGAGCCGACGCATCTGACACTCCCGGCAAAGCCGATTGGACCCGCGCACGCGGGTGGCGAACGTTAGTGGCGTCGCACGACAAGCGTCAAGCGCCCAACTTGCTGCCTGGTGAGAGATTAACTAGCTTGGCGGTTGCATGAACGCTGACAATCTGGTCGGTCGAACGGTAGCCGGGTACCACCTCGCCAAGTATATCGGCGAGGGCGGCACCGCCACTGTCTATTGCGCGGATCATGCCGAGCGGGGACAGGCGGCGGTGAAAATCCTTCGCCACCGGCTGGCGGGGGATCCGATCGCGGTGAAACGTTTTCTCCGCGAAGCCGAGTACGGGGCGCGGGTGAGTCATTCCAGCATCGTTCGTATTTACGACTACGGCGAGTCGGATGGATTGCACTACCTGGCGCTGGAGTGGGCTCGGGGCGAGCCGCTGGCGCAATTCGTCAACCGTTCGGGCAAGCTGGCGCCGACATTGGTCGGCACGGTCATCGAGCAGCTCGGTGCGGCGCTCACCCTGGCCCACCGCGCGGGGATTATCCACCGCGACCTCAAGCCGGACAACATCATGTACGACCCGGCGACCCAGACGGCCAAGCTGCTGGATTTCGGGATCGCGCGGGACTCCGACGCGGCGCCGGAGGAGCGGCTCACCCGGGCCGGGTTCTTCGTCGGTACGCTACAGTACGTGGCCCCGGAAACCCTTAGCGGAGAGCTAGTTAGTGAGCAGGCCGATGTCTACAGCCTGGCCACGATCACGTACTATCTGCTAACCCAGGAGCACCCGTTTACCGGGAAAAACCCGAGGGAGTTGTTCCAGCAACTACTAACTCAGCCGCCGGTACCACTGAACCAGGCGGTCCGGGGGCTCAAATTCCCGGGGGCGGTGGAAGCGGCCGTGATGCGCGGGCTGGAGCGGGATCTCAGCAAGCGTTGCAAGACGGTGGACGAATTCGCCCGGGGCTTCTGCACGTCGGTCCAGATGGAGGTGCCGACCAAGAAATCCGGGTTCCTGGCGTCGCTCTTCAAGAAGGGCGGGGCAGGGAGCTGATGGCGGGTGACGACCTGGAACGCCTGCGCCGGCTGCTGCTCGAGCGGTCGGTGCGGCGTGGCGATTTCGTGCTCGCGTCGGGGCAGCGCTCTTCCTATTACATAGACTGTCGGCTGACGACGATGAGCGCGGAGGGGCAGGGGCTCATCGGGCGGCTGGGGTGGGCTGCTATAAAGAAGATGGGGTGGCAGCCGAAGGCGGTAGGGGGACTGACGATGGGGGCGGATCCGGTTTCCTGCGCTGTGGCTGCCGCCAGTTGGGGTACCGACCTGGTGATGGATGCGTTCAGTGTGAGGAAAGAGGCGAAGGGGCATGGGACGGGCCGGGTGATCGAAGGGTGTTTCGCTCCGGGCGACGAAGTGGTGATCGTGGAGGATGTGATCACGACCGGGGTGTCGGCACGGCGGGCGATCGATGCGGTGTCGGGCGCCGGAGGGCGGGTGATCGGGGTGCTGGCGGTGGTGGATCGGGGGGAGGG
>JACCRH010000087.1 GCA_013813675.1 Gemmatimonadales bacterium | reverse complement strand
TGGTCTCCGTGGAAGGCGCCTCCGGCGCGGGATTCAATGGCGTGGGGCTTCGGGTGCAGCGGAGCCGGACGGCGTACCGGGTGGCCGCTCGGGAGGGTTCCGGCCTGGCGACGTTGCTGGGCTCGAGCGTGCCCCTGGCGGCGGTATCCGTGCGGCAGCGGCGCCCGGTCACTCCGGGCCTCACCGCCGACCTCGCGCTGTCGGCGACCGGCGCCGTGGGCGCGATTCACCTCGGACTCCAGTCCGAGTTGCGCTGGACTCCGTCGCCGGTCACCACGGTCACCGGGGGTTACTCCCGGTCCCACCAGTTCTCCCAGTCGCTGCGGAACTCCGAATCGGTCGTCGGCGGGATCTTTCCCGCCGATCTGTATCTCGGCGCCGGCGCCCCGGGGGTGCCGGTCGCCCGGAGCGACCGGGCGGTGATCGGCGCCGCGCTCCTGGCGCGGCCCGGCATTCGGTTCGGCGCGCAGGCCTACCTCGGCGATTTCGACGGCCTGGTGCTAGTGGCGCCCGGCGTTGGGTTGCCTTTCGCGGCCGGCGAGCTCATCACCGGAGGTGCCAGATCGAGCGGCATCGCCGTCGAGGCGGCGGTGAGCGGCGCCCGATACGGGGTAACCGCAAGCTACGGCTGGCAGCGAGTCCGGATGACGTATGGCGACTCCGCCTACGCACCGGGTCATGGAACCAGCCATCTGATCGAAACCGGAGTGATCGTATTCCCCATACCTACCGCCTCGGTACGCATGGGGCTGACCGGACTCGTTGGCCGCCGCGGAACCGGCGTCCTCGGCGGGTTCGAGTGGGAGTCATGCAATCTTCTCGATCAGGGGTGTGAGTTCGGCGGCAGTCCCGCGCACGACACCGGCCGCCTGGGAGCGACGAGGCTGCCGGCCTATTTCCGACTCGACCTCGGGCTCCGGAAACACTGGCACCTGCAGGTTGCCGGCCGCGACCTGGAGCTGGCGTTGTTCGGCTCGGTGACCAACCTGCTCGGCCGCAAGAACGTGCTGGCGGTGGCGACCGATCCGGTGACCGGGGAGCAGACCGAGATCGAGATGCGGCCGCTCTCCCCGCTGGTCGTCGGGCTGGATTGGCGGTTCTAGCAGGGCGTGCTTCTGGTGGTCTGTCACAATCTCCCTTCCTCGCTGGCTCCCTCTGCCGGAACGACCCGGAGCTCGCGATCCTGAACTCGATGACGACGCCGTTTCAGGACCGCGTAGTGGAGCTGTTTCACGCGCACTTCCACCGGCTGGTCCGGTACCTGGATCGCCTCTCGGGCGACCCAGAGCTGGCGGCCGACCTGGTGCAGGAGGCGTTCATCAAACTGCATGAGCGCGGCTCGCTGCCCGACCGGCCGGAGGCGTGGTTGATCACCGTCGCCATGAACCTGTTTCGCAACGCGAGGTCCACCCGCGCCCGGCGGCGCCGGCTGCTCACCCCCGCCCGGGCGGAGGCATCGCTGGGTGATCCGATGCCCATGCCCGGACAGGCGGTAGAGACGGCGGACCAAGGCCGGCGGGTGCGGGTGGCGCTGGATCGCCTGGGCGAGCGGGAGCGAAACATCCTGCTGCTTCGGGCCGAGGGATACGGTTATCGGGAGCTGGCCGAGGCGCTGGAGCTGCATGAGGCGAGCATTGGAACCTTCCTCGCCCGGGCGAAACAGGCCTTCATCGAGGCGTACGAGACCGATGCCGATGCATCTTGACGACGAGCGGTTGCAGCGGCTGCTGCACGGCGAGCTGGAGCCCGGAGCGGATCGCCTGGTGCGACAGCATCTCGCCGGCTGCGACGCCTGCCGGGTGCTGGTGGACGCCGCCCGGGCGGACGAGGCTCGGATCTTCGGCTTGCTTCGCGAGGTGGACCACCCGCTGCGGGTGGCCGATCCGCGTGCCATGCTCGCGGGACGCGACGTTCCCCGCGTCGGATGGGAGCGCTGGGCCGCGGGGTTCCTGCTGGTGGCGCTGGCTGGCGGGGTGGCCTACGCCGCCCCCGGCTCGCCACTGCCTGGGGTCCTGGCCACCCTCGTCGAGCGGGTCGCTCCTGATCGGCCGGCGCCCGGAGGCCAGCCGTCGGAGGCCGAAGGGCGGCCATCCGGCGCCGGCATCGCGGTCGCCCCTGGAAAGAAACTGACGATTCGCTTTACCGGAGATCGCGACAG